>DATKBQ010000193.1:0-2179 GCA_035546375.1 Planctomycetota bacterium
CGACCGTCCCCTCGGGGCCATCCTGGCCGTCGGCCTCACGCTCCTGCTCCTCGGCGTGGCCATCGCGCTCTGGGCGGGCCGGCGCATCAGCCGGCCCATCGAGGCGCTCGTGCTGACCGCCCAGCGTCTGGGACGGGGCGAAACGGTGGAGCCGGTGCCGTCGCGGGTGGCCGAGGTGTCCGCGCTCTCCACCGCGCTGGTGGACGCCGGTCTCGAGCAGGCGCGCGCCCGATCCGAGCTGGCGCGGTACGCCGAGCGGCTGCGCATCCTGCACGACGTGGACCGGGCCCTTATGGCTGCCGAGGCGCCGGCGGCCATCGCGGAGGCGGCGCTCCGCCGGCTCCGCCCGCTCCTCGGCGCGCCACGTGCCGTCGTCACCGTGTTCGACCTGGAAGCGGGCGAAGGCGAGTGGCTCGCCGTCGATGCGTCGGTGCCGACGAGCATCGGGCCGGGCGCGCGCTTCCCGCTCCGGATGTTGGGCGACCTCGAGGCCCTCCGGCGGGGCGAGGTCCAGGTGATCGAAGACACCGCCGCGCTCGGGGACATCCCGCAGGCGCGGGCGCTCCTCGCCGAGGGCATCCGGTCGTTCGTCGTGGTGCCCCTGGTCGCGCGCGGCGCTCTCATCGGCTCGCTCAACCTCGGCGGCGCCGGCCTCGACAGCATCCGCGACGATCAAATCGATCTCGCGCGCGAGGTCGCCATCCAGCTCGCCATTGCCCTCGACCAGGCGCGCCTGTACGAGCGCGTGCGGGATCAGGCCGGCGAGCTCGAGCAGCGCGTGCGCGAGCGCACCCTCGAGCTCAGCGAGGCCAACCAGCACCTCCAGGAGGAGAGCGCCGACCGCCGTCGCGCCGAGGGAGAGGCCGACCAGGCCAACCGGGCGAAGAGCGAGTTCCTCTCCCGCATGAGCCACGAGCTCCGCACGCCGCTCAACGGCATCCTTGGCTTCGCCCAGCTCCTCGAGCTGGAGCCGCTCCGGGAGGGGCAGAAGGAGAGCACCCAGCAGATCCTCCGGGCGGGCCGGCACCTCCTCGCGCTCATCAACGAGGTCCTCGACATCAGCCGGATCGAGGCGGGACGGCTGGCGATCTCGCTGGAGCCGGTGCCGGTGGGCGACACGGTCCAGGGAACGCTGGAGCTCGTGCGTCCCCTCGCCGCCGAGAAGGGGATCGACCTGCGGGCGGACATCGTGGACGAGCGCCGACACGTCCTTGCCGATCGCCAGCGGCTCCACCAGGTGCTCCTGAACCTGTTCGCGAACGCCGTGAAGTACAACCGCCCCGGGGGCTCCGTCCGCATCTCCTGCGAGGAGACGGCCGGCGATCGGCTGCGCATTCGCGTGGCGGACACGGGGCCCGGGATGGACCCGGACAAGCTCGAGCGCATGTTCACGCCCTTCGACCGGCTCGGCGCCGAATCGAGCAGCGTGGAGGGCACCGGCCTCGGGCTCACTCTCTCCAAGCACCTCGTGGAGGTGATGGGCGGCACGCTCTCCGTGGAGAGCCAGGTGGGGGTGGGGAGCGCCTTCACGGTGGAGCTGCCCTCGGTGGCGGCGCCGGCGGCGGCCGTTCCCCTGGTTGCGCCCGGCCGTGTCGATCCGGCTCCGGAGTCGGCGGCCCTCGTCATCCTCTACATCGAGGACAACCTCTCGAACCTCCGGCTGGTGGAGCGGATCGTGGCGCGGCGCCCCGGCGTCAGGCTGCTCTCGGCCATGCAGGGCCGGCTCGGATTCGACCTCGCGCGCGAGCACCAGCCGGACCTCATCCTGCTGGACCACCACCTGCCGGACATCATGGGCGACGAGGTGCTGCGGCTCGTGCGGGAGGAGCCGCGGACGCGCGACGTCCCGGTGGTGATGCTGAGCGCCGACGCGAGCCCGGGCCAGATCGCGCGCCTCCTGAATGCGGGCGCCCGCGCCTATCTGACCAAGCCGCTCGACGTCGCGAAGCTGCTGGCGCTGATCGACCAGACCCCCCGCCGCCGCCCCTGACGCCCCGGAGCGGTACCTCGCGCTGTTCGAGCGCGGGCTTTGCCCGCGCAACCTGCTTTTGGGGGGAGGTTCGGAAGGGGGGCGAGAGCCCCCCTCCGAGTGTCCTAGCGGGGGCGGCGGGGGGTCTGGTCGATCAGCGCCAGCAGCTTCGCGACGTCGAGCGGCTTGGTCAGATAGGCGCGGGCGCCC
>DATKBQ010000194.1:0-4239 GCA_035546375.1 Planctomycetota bacterium
TTCCGCGCAGAGCCGCACCAGCTTGGCGCGCAAGGCCTCGTGCTCCGCGGGCGGGACCTGGCTCGAGATCCATTCGCCGCGCAGCTTCCAGCGCAGGTGCTCGCCCATCAGGCGCCACTCCTCCAGCTCGTCGAAGCGCCGAGCGTGCCATCCGCGTCGCACGCCGAGCTCGCCGTAGACCGACTCCCCGCTGGCGGGGCACAGCGCGACCAGCGCGGCCGCGGCCGAGAGGACGAGCAGCGCCGGCCCTCGCTCGAAGCCATCGATTTCCCCGGGCTCCGCGAGGACCAGGCCCGCGAGCAAGGCCAGGCCGATGGCCGCAAGCCAACGCTGGCGGTTGCAACGCGCGGCGTGGCGCACCGCACCGACCCTGGCGGAGGAGCGCAGGCTCCAGGCGAGGAGGCACACGTCCACGGCGACCAGCACCGCGGCGAAGATCCAGAGCAGGCGCTCTGCGTCGGAGGGCTGCATGGGCTCTACGATACGCCGCAACGCGAGCGGACGGCGCCGCCCGCCGGGCGGAGGGCCTACCAGGGCCAGCGGCGCGCCACGGCCTCTTCCCAGGCCTCGATTGCGCCGCTCTCGCCGGCGCGCACGCTCGCTTCGCTCACGCCGCGGGGCAGCGGGTAGAGCGCGAGCACCCGATCGAGCGCCCGCTCGCGAAGACCGGGCGATGCGCCGTTGCGGTAGAGGTGCCACAGCGTGAGTCCCGAGGCCTCCAACGCCACTTCCACGGCGCCCGCCTCCGGCGAAGGGTCGCGCTCGACCGCGCGCACGGCCTCGACGAGCGCGTCCGGCGTTCCGCCTTCGAACGGCGTCAAGGGTCCATCCTCGCGCGTGGCCTCGCACCAGGCGCCCGAGGGCACGAGCACCTTGCGGCCCTCGCCTTCGAAGGCCACCCGGCCGTGCAGCACCGAGAGCCGCGAGCGCCCGGCCAGGTCCACCGTCAGCTCGTAGAGACAGCCGAGGTCCACCGTGAGACCCGCGGGAGTGCCGATCTGGAACTGCCGCGGCGCAGCGGTGATCGACGCGCGCACGCTGCCTCGGCGCAGGAACAGTCGGTGCGCCTCCTCGCCGCAGTCCTCGACCTCCAGCCGCGAGCCCGGCTCGACCAGCACCTCTCCGAGCGAAGCCACGCGCAGTGTCGCCTGGGCGTCGCCGGTCTCGATCGCGTCGCCGGCCGCGGCGCGCCGTACGCCGGCCAGTCCCTCCACGGAGTAGGCGGACTGCGGTCCGCCCGCGTCCCCTGCCAGGAATCGCAGGCCGGCGTAGCTCGCCAGCGCGAGCGCAGCCGCCGCCCAAAGGGCCGGAGACGAGCGCGCCCGGCGCCGCCGCACGGGCAAGTCCAGGCTCGCGGCGTCGCCGCGATCGAGGCGGTAGCGCCCGAGCAGGCGCTCGAGGCGCTGCACGCCGATATCCGGCGGACCGCTCCCGTCCCAGAGGTAGCGATCGCTCACGGCCTGCCCTCCGCGCGCTCGAGCCGCTGGCGCAGGAGCTTCATGCCCCGGCACAGGTTCACGCGCACCGAGCCGGGCGTGAGGCCGGTGCGCCGCGCGATCTCGGGGCCGCCGAGCCCCTCGACCAGGCGCAAGAAGAGCGTCTCGCGGTAAGCCTCGGGCAGCGCGCGCAGCTCCGCCATCACGCGCCGCGCCTCTTCCGCTTCGTCCGCGTCGTCGGCGGCGCTCGGCGCCGGCGGGTCCTCGATCAGCTCCGCGCTCGCGCGCCGCGACTTCAGGAGGTCGCGGGCGCGGTTGCGCGCGATGGCGCACACCCACGGACCGAAGCGCTCCGGCCGGTCCAGGCGCGTGATCGAGCGCAGGGCGAGCAGGAAGACGTCCTGGACCAAGTCGCGCGCGTCCTCGCGCGGGACGAGCGCCAGGAGGACCCCGTGCACGCATGCGGCGTTCAGCTCGTAGAGCCTGCCGAAGGCCTCGCGGTCTCCGTTGCGCGCCGCGCGGGCGAGCTCCGCCTCGTCACTTCCACCCCCCTGCGGCGCAGGGGCCGGCCGCCGGCGGCGGGCCATGGCGCGGGGGCTCCCCTGCGCGAACGGCTCTCCGGGTGATGCAAGCACGATCGAGGGACAGGGCGCGAACACGCCCTCCGGACGAGTCGCGGTGCCGGGCGTTAGCCTCGCTCCTGCGACTCGCGGCGTCCAGCGGGGCCCTGAGGAGGCTGCGCTCGCGACCGGCGAGGATCGCCGGTGACCGGGCCGGCGCAGGCCCCGCCCCGGTCCTTGAGCAGCTCGCGCAGGAGCGCCGTCGCGTAGGAGCCCGGCGGCAGGGCGAATCGCAGCTCCAGGAAGGGCCCGGCGTGGTCGGCGCCCTCGCGCAGCTCCAGCTCGCGCAGCGGCACGCGAAGCGGCCGGCGGCCCCCTTGCCAGGCGAGCGTCCCGCGGCTCTCGAAGTCCTCCGGCGCGCAGCCCTCGCGCTCGAGCACGCCGCGCTCGATCTCGGCGGGCACGCCGCGCGGCCAGCTCATCCGCGGGCCGAAGAGCGGCCCGCTGGGCGAGATCTCCTGCCGCGCCGCGCGCGGAGCCTCGGCGAGCGGGTCCTCCACCAGGAACACCGCGCCGTTCTGGTGCCGCCAGGCGAGGTCGCCCTCGAGCACCTGGTCGAGGGTCGAGATGCGCTCGTCGAGCACCGCGTTGAAGAGAAAGGACTGCCAAGCGGAGGTGTAGAGGCGCAAGAGCGGCCGGGGCAGCGCGCGCAGGGCCCGGCCGGGCTTGCCTCCGCCGCGCGCCATCGCCCGCGCGAGCCGGATCGCGTCGCGGAAGGAGCCCGGCCAGGCGCGCGCCGCCTCCTCGAAACGGCCCGCGTCGAAGAGCTCGCGCGCGCGCCGCACCGCGCCGCGATCGCGCGGGCCGGGCCGGCCCAGGATCAGCGCCACCGCCTCGGCGGCATCGCCGCGCATCAGCGCGCGCCCGATCTGCCAGGTGTCGCCGCGCGCGCCGAAGCGCTGCTCGCCGAAGAGGTTCGGCAGCCCGCGCGCTTCGAGGACCGCCAGCGTCGCGCGCACGGTCTCCGCGCCGCCGGGCTCCACCTCGCGCAGCTTGACGCCGAAGCGGTTGCCCGCGAGGTGGCCGATCCGCAGCTTGTTCCTGTGGCGCGCGACCCACAGGACGCGCAGGCCCGGCAGCTCGAGCGACTCGATGCGGGCCGGATCGACGTGCTCGAGGCTGAGCATCTGCCGGGTCACCCCTTGTGCGTCCTTCATGCCGGCGTAGCCCACCTGCCGCGGCGCGACGCCGAGGGCGCGAGCGAGCGAGCGAACAGCGTCGAGCGTCGTCAGCCCGCGCTTCTCGACCGCGAAGAAGACGTGGTCGCCCGCGCCGCCCGGCGCGTAGGCTGCGATCTCCTCGACCTCGAAGTCCTCCGGGCGGCACTTGTAGAGCGCGGCGATCCCGGGGAGGTCGGCGGTCAGGTAGGGCAGGTTCATGGACTCCAGGGGGGGGCCGATCATGGACCCGAGCGGCCAGCGCACGTCGTCGAGGGTAGCTCGAGCGCGGCTACACGGGCGCCAAGAGGTTGAGCGCGAAGCGCTCCTGGGCGTCGAGCCAACGCCGGCGCACCGCCAGGCGCGCTCGCTCGGCCAGCCGGTCGATCTCGGCCAGCGAGTACTTGTACGAGCTCTCGGTGTGGATCGTCTCGCCCTCCTCGAACTGCACCTCGAGCCCGATGGCCTCGATGGGCACGCTCTGGCGGCGCAGGCTGACCAGGTGCATGTCCACGCGGCCCGCCGCCTCGTCGTAGGTCGCGCGGTGGCGGAAGGACTGCGTGTCGAACCGGCCCCCCAGCTCGCGGTTGATGCGCTCGAGCAGGTTCAGGTCGAAGCGCGCCGTGAAGCCGCCCGCATCGTGGTAGGCGCGCTCCAGGGTGCCGCGGTCCTTGCGCAGGTCGATGCCGACCAGGAAGCGGTCCGAGGGCCCGAGCCGCTCGCCGACGTCGCCCAGGAAACGTCCAGCCTCGCCGCGGTCGAAGTTGCCCACGTTCGAGCCCAGCCAGAGCACGAGCTTCGGGCCTCGCGCGAGGCGGTCGAGCTCGCGCAACCCGTCGCGATACTCGGCGGCGATGGCGACGACCTCCAGGCGCGGGTGCTCGGCGAGCAGCGCGCGCGAGCTCTCGAGCAGGATCTCGCGCGAGATGTCGATCGGCACGTAGCGCAGCGAGCCCTGCCGCTCGAGCCGCGCCTCGATCAGCGAGCGCGTCTTCGCCGCGCTGCCGCTGCCCAGCTCGACCAGCT
>DATKBQ010000195.1:0-2367 GCA_035546375.1 Planctomycetota bacterium
GCGGCCCGCGACCCGGATCCGGTCGCAAGCCGAACGGTCCGCGCGCCGGAGTGCCGCACGGGCCGCGTGCTGCGCTTGCCGCGCGCTACCCAGTGCACGTGACCGCGCGTCTGCGCGCGGGCCTGCCGAGTTTGCGGCGCAAGGAGAGCTATCGCGCGATCCTGCGCGCCTTCGAGGCCGGCGCGGAACGGAACGGCTTCCGTCTCACGCAGTACTCGGTGCAATCCACGCACGTCCATCTCATCATCGAGGCGCCGGACCGCCTCGCGCTCTCGCGGGGCATGCAGGGCCTACTGATTCGTGTTGCGCGCGCCCTGAACCGAGCGTGGCAAAGAAGAGGTTCCGTTCTTTCTGACCGCTATCATGACCGGATCCTGCGCTCGCCGAAGGAAGTCCGGAACGCGCTGGCCTACGTGCTGAACAACGCCAAGCGGCACGGGATCTTCGAGGCCGGCGTCGATGCGTTCTCCTCGGGGCGCTGGTTCGACGGCTGGCGCGAGGCGAAGCCGAGCGTCTTGGTCCCGTCGATCCTGCCGAAGGCGCGGACCTGGCTCTTGACCCTCGGCTGGCGCCATTGGGGACTGATCAGCCTCGACACGGTCCCGACGGGCTGATGGCGCCACGGCGTGCCACGCTACGACCCCAGCAGCCCCCGCACGAACTCCGCCAGAGCCCAACCCGCGGCGCGGTTGCCGCGCGTGTTGAAGTGCGTGTCGCGCAGGTGGTAGAGGTGGCGGCGGCCGTCCTCGAGGGGCGGCACGGCGCGCAGGGGCGGCAGGAGGTCGAGCACGGGAATCGCATGCTCTTCCAGGAAGGGCACGAGCACGCGCTGCGGGCGGTCGCGCTCGAGCGGGACGCCGTCGCTCGCCTCCCCCACCTCGCTCCAGAGCGCGTCCTCGACCTGGAACTCGTCGGGGATCAGGATCACCCCGAAGGGCGTCGCGCCCGCGGCGGCGCGCAGGCGCAGGAGGTCGCGGCGCAGCGCGTCGTAGGTCGAGTCCGATCCGCCGCAGATGGCGAGGGCGCGGGCGCGCTCGATCTCGAGGAAGGCCTCGGGCGAGAAGCTCGGGGACTCGAGCGAGGGGTCCACGAGCCACGGCAGGCGCCGCTCGACCTCCTCGACGCTCAAGCGCGGCCCGCCGCGGCCGCCGGGCGGCTCGGCGAGCGCAGCCTCGCCGCCGCGCCGGCTGCGCTCCTGTGCGATCCGTGCCAGGCGGCTGGGCACGAGCCAGAGCAGCACGCTCTCGCGCTCGAGCAGGCTGCGCAGGAGCCCGCTCTCGGCGCGCGCGCCGAGGGGGGTGTAGACCACGTCGTTGCCGACGAAGACGTTCACCAACACCAGGTCGGGCTCCAGCGGCAGCGCCTCGCGCACCAGGAGCTCCAAGTACTCCGGCGGGCCGATCGCGACCATGCCGAGGTTGTAGATCTGCGTCTCCTCCAGGAGTCCCTCGCATACCGTCGTGAAGTGGCGCGCGTGCGGCACGGTCCCGAGGCTGAACGAGTCGCCGATCGCGACTACCAACCGCTCGCCGCCCGTGCGCGGCTCGAGCTCGTCGTCGTAGTCGCCGCGGCTGTTGATCGGGAAGCCCAGTCGGATCGACCCGGGCCGTGCGCGCCAGCGCGCGACGAGCTCGTCCCAGCTCATCTCCGCGCGCGAGAGGATCGGCGAGGGACGCAGCCGGGCGAGCGCGCGCAGGCTCCCTTCGGCGAGCACGACGCTCGCGCACAGGCTGGTCAGGGCCCAGCCCGCCGTACGGAGCGCGCGGCCCGGCAGACGCCGCTGCAGCCAGGGAAGCAGCACCACCAGCGCGGCATAAGCCGTCCAGGCTGCGGCCGCCGCCATTCGCCAGCTCGCGCGCTCGTACGCGGCGTGGGATGCGACGTAGGCCACCGCGGCCGCGACCCAGATCCACAGGAGCGCGGCGAACGGCGCGAGCGACCTGTCGCGCCAGCTCCCGCGCGCCCACTGCGCCATGCGCAGCGCCAGGGCGGCGGCGCACGCGCCGGCGCCGAGGGCGGGGAGCGCGAGGGCGAGCAGGTTCCACGGCTTGCCGCGCAGCTCCGCGCGCTCGGCCCAGGCGCTCGCGAGCATGCCGGCGCACGCGAGCGCGCCCGCGCCGAGCGCGAGGATCACCAGCGCGTGGTGCCAGCGGCCGCGGCCCACGACGCGCGCGGGGTCGTGCTCTAGGGTGTCGCGGAGCAAGATCGCAGGCGCCGCTCTGCGCGCCGATCGCGAATCCTAGCGGCCGCGCATCGCGGTGCGCGTTGCGTCTAGGGACAGACGTCGATCCGCAGCCCGTTCGTCAGGCCCGCTCCCGTGCCGTCGGGATGCGCCGGGTCGCGGAACCAGCCCTGCGCGTACAGCTC
>DATKBQ010000196.1:0-6774 GCA_035546375.1 Planctomycetota bacterium
CCCTGCCCTGACGGGCAGGGCCGGGGGCCGCGCGCCCGCGGCCGCCCCCGCGCGCTCACTTCCCGATCTGGAACTTCACCCCCTGCGTCAGGCTGGGGTTGTTCGGCGGGGCGAAGCCCGGGTCGCGGCTCCAGAACTGGGCGTAGACGATCGCGCCGCACTCCAGGGCCGGGTCGGCGCCCGAGGCGATCAGGGCACCCATGTCGAAGGCGAGCGACCCGGTGCAGTCGTTGCCGCTGGGCGAGCCGCCGGTCGACGCGAGGGGCGTGCGCGTGATCGGGGCCGCCACGCAGAGGAAGCCGCCCTGGAAGGGCGCGCCGTTCGGCAGGAAGCCGTAGTAGAGCAGGCCGTTCTTCTGGTTGAGGAGTTGGCTCGCGCTGATCGTGAAGCTGCCGGGGCCGCCCGAGATCTTGGGCAGGCCGGAGGTCCCGACGGCGGGCATGCAGCCGGCCGAGTTGAGCTTCGCGGTGCAGTAGGTGCTCGCGCTCCCGGTCGTGGAGCAGACGCCCTTGGGGTTGGCGCGCGCGGTCGTCCAGTTGCCGTGGTTCGTGCCCGTGCCGGCGTTCGCGTTGGTCAGGGAGGTGTTGCATCCGCCGTGGGTGTGCACGCCGATCACGACGCCGCCGCCGTTCTCCCAGATCACGGGGGAGCCGGAGTTCCCGCCCTGGGTGTCGACCTGGTGGCGCACGGTCGTGCCCGAGAACGAGAAGTAGGGGCCGGTCGAGGTCTGCTGCACCTGGTTGTTCTGCGGCGGCGTGGAGTCGGTGCCGTAGCCGGTGACGCGGATGACGTGGCTGGGGTTGAACGGCGGCGGGCTCGCGGCGAGGGTGTAGGCCGCGCCCTGGGCCTGGAACGGCGTCAAGCCGGTGTTGCTGTTCGGGAAGCAGCCGAAGTAGCCCCAGTCGTTGCCGACGCTTCCGCTCCCGCTCTGCTTGGAGCTGACGTCGACGGAGTACTGGTGCTGGGGCGGCGGGTTCACGATCCCGCCCCCGGACGTGGAGAGCGGCACGTTGAACTGCATCACCTGCAGGCTGCTGCCCGAGCAGTGCCCCGCCGTGCCCATGCAGCGGTTGCAGTCGTCGAAGATCCAGGCCGAGCAGCCGACGGGCATCGCCCGCGCCGAGGCCGGGTCGAACGACAGCACGCGGTCGTCGGTCAGCCCGCACTGGCTCTCCGGCGGATCGAAGGGCAGGCCGGCGGTCACGGCGCGCAGGATCACGCGGTTGACCCCGCGCCCCGCCCGGGCCTCGACCTCCACCTGCACCGTGTCGCCGTTGAAGTACGCGCTGGTGAGGCCCCACTGGCCGACGTGGATCGCGTTCATCTCCTGGATCGCGCCGTCGCGGTAGGAGCTGATGCGCAGGATCGAGCCGCTGCCGTCCTCCGCCTCGCCGGCGAGCTGGACGAGCTGGAACTGCAGGCGCAGCCACTGCGCGCCCTCGACGCGCACGGGGGTCGAGATCACGACCGCCGTCGAGCGCGCGGGGCTCGACACCTCGCCCGAGTCGTAGGCGTAGGGCAGGTCGACGCTGGGCGGCGGCGACTGTTGCGCAGCGCCCGATGGGGCGAGGATCGCGGCGGCCAGCGCGGAGGAGAGGGCGATGCGGTGGAGGCTCGGCATGGTGGCTCCTGGGTGGGACCCGCACGTGGGGCGCAGGGGACCCCGTTGCGACGGCGGCGGCGGGCGAGGGGTTCCCCGGAATTGCCCGCTGCAGCGATCTTCCGCCTTGGCCCGAGGGGCGTCAAGCCGGGCCGCAGCAGGCGCCGGCAGTTGCGCCGTTGCAGCCGGCGGTTGACGGATCGTTCCGCTCAGGCGAGCCCGCGCGCGCGCGCCAGCCGCGCGAGCTCCGAGAGCGCGCGCGCGTGCATCACCCGCGCGGCGTCGGCGCTCGGTCTTCCGGTGAGCTGAGCGACGCTCTCCCAGGAAGCGCCCGCGTAGTCGCGCGCCAGGATCAGCTCGCGCAACGGCTCGGGCAGCTCGCGGATGCACTGCTCGATCGCCTCGATCGCCTCGTCGCGCTCGACGCGGTCGGGAGGGGCGGTCGCGTCGGCTGCGAGCTGGGCCATCGCGCCCGAGAGCGGGACCTCGCGCCGCTTGTCGCGCCGGGCCGCGCTCTGGCGGTCGGCCGCCGCGAGGATCTGGCGCTCGGCGATGCGCGCCAGCCAGCGGATCAGGCTGCCCTCGTCGCGGGGCTCGAAGCCCTCCAGCGCGCCCGCCGCCGCGAAGGTCTCCTGCAAGATGTCGCAACTGTCCACCGACACGCGCAGCGCGGGACCCAACTGCAGGCGCACGATGCGCCGCACGCGCTCGTAGTAGCGCTCGACCAGCCGCTCCAGCGCCTCGCGATCGCCCGCCTTGACCCGCAGGATCAGCTCGGCCGAGCGCGTCGGATCGTCTTCCATGGCTTGCCTCGCCGACACAGTCTAGCGGGGTTCTACCCCAGCCCGGAGAACATCGCCGGCCGCTGGACGTCAACCGCCAAGGCAAGCCACCCCGGAAACCGATGCACGCGCCGCGCCTGCTGGCGCGGCTGCGGCACGTGCTCGCTTCGCTCGCATGCCGCGAGCTAGCCGCCGCGGCGGGGCTACACTGCCTCCCGTGCCCGCATCCGACTCCCCGGCCACCCCGCTCGTTCGTTACGCCCGAGCGTCCGACCTCGACTCCATCGCGCGCTTCAACCGTGCCATGGCCCTGGAGACCGAGCAGCTCTCCCTCGACCCGGAGCGGCTCCGGGAGGGCGTCCGCGCCGCGCTCGCCGACGGGAGCCGGGGTGCCTATCGCATCGCCGAGCTCGACGGCCGCGCCTGCGGCTGTCTCCTGGTGACGCGCGAGTGGAGCGACTGGCGCAACGGCTGGTTCTGGTGGATCCAGAGCGTCTACGTCGAGCCCGAGCTGCGCCGCCGCGGCGTCTACCGCGCGCTCTACGGCGCGGTGCTCGAGGAGGCGCGCGCCGACGGCGGCGTGTGCGGCCTGCGCCTGTACGTGGACGAAGCCAACCGCCCCGCCCAGGAGGTCTACCGCCGCCTGGGGATGGAGCGCACGCGCTATGCGCTCTTCGAGGTCGACTTCGTGCTCGCGCGCTGACCGGCGAGCGCGCGCCTTGGTCGGGTCGCGGGTGCGGTGCTAAGGTGGTCGGGATGAGGGTCTCCCTTCCGAGCGCGCTGGCAGCCGCGGTGCTCTTCGCGCCCTGGACGGCCCCGCCACTCTTCGTGGACTCGATCCAGGAAGGTGCGCCCGGCCAGGAGCCGGCTCCCGCGCGCGGCGCGCCTGCCGGCCCGGCGCCCGAGGAGCCGGAGATCGTCCCCGAGCCCGCTCCCGACTACCGGCCCGACAGGGTCCTGTTCCATCCCAGCGGCGCCAAGGCCGCGGAGGGCTCTCTCGTCAACGGCCGGCGCGAGGGCTTCTGGACGCACTTCTACGAGGGCGGCCCGCGCCAGGCGCGCGGCAGCTCCGCGCGCTACCGCAAGGTCGGCCCGTGGGTCGTCTGGCATCCTGCGGGGCCGCGCAAGGAGCAGGGACACTACGTCGACGGCGAGCGCGAGGGCCGCTGGGTCTTCTGGCACACCAGCGGCACCAAGTCGAAGGAGGGCTCGTTCGTCCGCGGGCGCGAGGAGGGCCCGTGGACCTACTGGCGCTCGAGCGGGAACGTAGCCGCCACCGGCCGCTACGCGGGCGGCCTGCGCGAGGGGCCGTGGAAGGAGCTCCACGAGAACGGCAGCACCTGGCGCGAGGGCCGCTACGAGCGCGGGCGCCAGGAGGGCACGTGGAGCGAGTGGCACGACAACGGTCAGCTCTACCAGCGCGGGGCCTTCCGCGCCGGCCAGCCCGCGGGGCAGTGGGCCGCCTGGTACCCGGGCGGGCAGAAGCTCTCGGAGGGCGTCCAGGACGCCCACGGCCAGACCGGCGTGTGGACCAAGTGGCACGAGAGCGGGCAGAAGGAGTTCGAGGGGCAGTGGCACCACGGCCGCGAGGAGGGGCCGTGGACGCGCTGGTACCCCAGCGGGGCCGTGCTGGCCAAGGGCAGCTACAAGGGGGGCCTCATGGTGGGCTCGTGGGTGAACTACCACGAGAACGGCCAGAAGGAGAGCGAGGCGCACTTCACCGACGGCCAGGTCAACGGCCCCTTCCGGAGCTGGCACGCGAACGGGCAGCGCGCCTCCGAGGGCGAGTACGTCCTCGGCCGCCGCGAGGGCCGGTGGATGTTCTGGAACGAGGACGGCACGCCCCAGGAGGAGCTGTGCGGGACCTACGCGAACGACATCAGGGTCGGGGCCTGAGGGCGGCGTCCCTCGCCTGCTGCGCGCTCGGCGGGCTCGTCTCCCCGCCCGGCGCATGGGCTCCGCGCGGGTCCGGGGAGGAGCTGCGCTTCGCCGCGCGGGAGGGCACCGTCTTGATCAAGACCCTGTCGAGCGGCCACGAGCTCGCCATCGACGAGCTGAGCCTGGCGCGCGACGACGGTCCGCCGGTGCGCGACGAGGCCGGCGGCTGGGTCTCGAGCTGGCACAAGGTGAGCGCGCGCGACGAGTACGTCCGGGTGGAGCCCGGGCGGCCGCTGGTCCTCGAGCGCACCTGGCTGGACGTCGCGGCCGGCGGTCAGATCGACGTCGCGCGCGTGGGGAGCTCACCCAACCGCGAGAAGAGCGTCTCCGCGAGCCCGCTCCAGGGGCGCAGCGTCGTGCTCACCTGGGTGGAGTCCGAGCGCGAGTGGTCGCGCGCGTGGAAGGCGATCGACGCCGAGGAGGAGTGGCTGGCCGGCATTCGCGGCGACATGGACATGCTGGCGCTCCTGCCGCCGCGCGCGGTGCGCGAGGGCGAGAGCTGGGAGATCCCGGCGGCGGCGCTGCGCGACGTCCTCGCGCCCGGCGGCGACTTGACGCTCGCGCCGAGGGGCAGCGGCCCGTTCGGCCGGACGATGGAGCTCGGCGCCGGCGGAGACCTGGCCGACGTGCTCGGCGAGACGATCGAGGGCAGCGCGCGCGCGACGTTCGCCGGGGTCCGCGAAGCGGACGGCGTGCGGCTCGGCGTCATCGCGCTCGAGCTGGAGGTCGCGAGCGAGCGCGACCGCTCGGAGGCCTACTTGGAGGCGATGCCCGCGGCCGAGCGCAGCGAGCCGTCGGAGCTCGTGTCGGCGTCGGTGCGCTACCGCCTGCAGGGCCGAGGCGAGCTCCTGTGGGACCTGGACGCCGCTCACCTGCGCTCGTTCACCCTGAGCGGTCCCGAGACCGTCGAGCTGAGCGTCGAGAAGCGCTGGACGAGGGTGCCCGAGCCCTTCCGCGTGCGCCAGACGACCCGCTTCTCGGGGACCTACCAGATGGAGCTGACCGCCCTCCCGCCGGAGCCCGATCCGCCCGAGCCTCCGGCCGCGAAGGAGCACTGAGGGGGGATCGCCGCAGCCGGCCAGCCCGGCTGCGCGAGCCGCTTCGCGCCTTGTGCCCTGGTAAGGCCAGGGTAAGGTGGATCCCGTCCCCCGGCTGCATTGTCGCGGCTCGGAGCCCCCCAAGTCCCCCCCCAGGAGAGTAGACACCCATGAGAAGCACCAGCTTCCTCCAGACTGCGTTTGCGGCATGTGCGCTCGCCGCGGGCGCCTTCGCCCAGTCCGGCTCGATCACGACCACGTTCGTCGCCAACAACCAGGGCAGCATCGGAGGCGCCAACTACTTCGACGTCAACGTGACGAATCCCGCCGGGCTGACGATCACCAACTTCGACGTGCATTGCAGCACGAGCACGCCGGCCGGCACGAACTTCACGGTCGAGGTGTACACGACCCCGATGACGTACATGGGCAAGGAGGCGAACATCGGCCTCTGGACGCTCGTCGGGAGCGGGAACGCGGTCTCGAACGCGACGACGATCCCGACCCCGGTCGACACCAGCGACTTCGTCCTGCCCCAGGGTCAGGTCGGCATGGCCATCCGCTTCATCAGCGCCGGCCTGCGCTACACCAACGGCACGGGCTCGAACCAGAACTACAGCAACGCGGACATCGCCCTGGCCCTGGGCAGCGCCACGAACGTGGCCTTCTCCGGCACGCCCTTCACCCCGCGGGTGTGGAACGGCACGATCTACTACAACATTGGCGGCGGCGGCTGCACCGGCAACCCGGCGGTCTACTGCACCTCCAAGGTGAACTCGGCCGGTTGCACGCCCTCGATCGGCGCGACCGGCACGCCCAGCGCTTCGGCCGGCAGCGGCTTCGTGCTCACGACCATCAACGAGCTGGACAACCGCTTCGGCCTGTACTTCTACAGCAAGACCGGCGCGAACAACGCGCTGTTCCAGGGCGGCTTCCTGTGCGGCACCCCCCCGCTCGTGCGCACGCCCGTCCAGAACTCCGGCGGCACCCCGCCCTGCGGCGGGGCGTACACGATGGACTTCAACGCCTACGTCGCGGGCGGAGCCGACCCGGCGCTCGTCTCCGGCCAGCAGGTCTGGGTCCAGACCTGGAGCCGCGACCCGGCCAGCCCGAGCACGACGAACCTGAGCGACGCGATCACGGTCACGCTCGGTCCGTGATATCGGACCGCGCGTCGATCGCGCCGGCGATGGTGCCGTAGTTGTTGTGGGCGAACAGGGTGGTGATGGACTGCGCCGAGGCGCGGTCCGCCAGCGTCCCCAATGCGAGGACGCACAGGCAGGGGGCTAGAGCTTTCATCATGGGGGGGGGTCCTGGAGCGATGAACACTCGCTCCGAGTGTGGGGGGAGAAGAACGGACACGTAGCCAGCATCCCAGGCTACAGCGACTCTCCGGGACCACAACCCCCCCCAGGCC
>DATKBQ010000197.1:0-4226 GCA_035546375.1 Planctomycetota bacterium
CGGCCGAACCTACCGCGGAATCCGGCGGCCGTACTCGGCCGCCGAAGCGGCCGAAGGCCGCCCCTGCACCGCCAAGGTCGAAAAACCGACCCAAGGCCCCCGACCCGCCCCTCACCCCTCGTAATAGTGGTAGTCCAAATCCTCGAACTTGGGCTCCACGTACCCCTCCTGCTTGGACGCCTCCAGCTCCCGCAGGTAGGTCGCCACCACCGAGCTCTGCACCTGGTCCCGCCCCACCTGGTGGATCGGGTGGGCGATGTCGGCGTAGAGCCGCACCCTCCCGCGCGGGTCCGTATCGCCGCGGTTGTCGCGCAGGCGCCGGCCGCAGTCGTTGCAGTACCGCGCGCGCAGGGTGTTCTTGCAGCCGCAGGAGGGGCAGCGGTCGTGGAGCTTGCGGCTGGGCATGGCCACGAACAGGCCCTTGGCGCCCTCGATGATCTTCAGGTCGCGGATCACCAGGCAGTCGTCCAGGGTGATGCTGGCGAACCCCCGCAGCTTGTCCTCCTGGCTGCGCACCAGCTTGACGCGGATCTCGGTGATGTTCATTGCAAGCGCATCCGGATCTCGCCCCGGGAGAGGGGCCGCTTCGGTAAGGAAAGAATTGGCGATGTGAGCAAGTTCCGCGCCCGGGGCCGCTCCCGGGCCGGCGCTCCCCCCTGCGCCTCAACCGGCGAGCTTCGCGCCGTGGCCGGCGGGGCGTGTCAGCCAGGCCCCGCGCACGGCCAGGGAGCGCTCGCGCACGGCGCGCAGGAGGCGCTCCAGGCTCCGGCGGGCCTCCCGCGGGTCGCGGAAGAGACCGAAGAAGCTCGAGCCGCTGCCGCTGAGGCGGAAGTGGGCCGCCCCTGCCCGGTCGAGGGTCTCGCGCCAGGCGCGAAGCTCGGGGTACTGGGAAAGAGCGGGCTCCTCGAGCCGGTTGAAGAGGGCGGCGCGGGCCGCTCCCTGGGGCAGGTCGAGGACGTCGTGACGGAGTTCAGGGGCCCGAGGGGCTCCCCTCGAAGCCAGATTCACGGAGGAATAGACGGCGGCCGTCGACGCGGCCGTCCCGGGTGTCACCAATGCGACGGACCACTCGGATGCGACGCGGGGCAGGGGTTCCACCACCTCGCCGCGGCCGGTGGCCCGACCGTACCCGCTGACCGCGGCTGCGAGGAAGAAGTTGCAGTCCGATCCGAGATTTCCGAGCCGAGCGGCGAGCTCTGCGGGACCGGGCTGGAAGCCGAGCGCAGCCTGGGCCGCGAGCGCGGCGGCCGCGGCATCGGAGCTGCCGCCGCCCAGCCCGGCGCCGCTGGGGATCTCCTTTTCGAGCCGCAGGTCCAGTCCCGTCCCCGTGGGCACCGCGCCGGCGGCGCGCGCGGCGTCGAGCACGGCTGCGGCGGCGCGCGCGGCGAGATTCGTCCCGTCCACGGGAATGTCGGGGGTCGCATGCGCTCCGCGCACCTCGATCCCGATTCCGGGACGCGAGCGCCTGCGGACCTCCACGCGATCCGCCAGGTCCAGGCACAGGAGCGTGAGCTCGACCTCGTGGTAGCCGTCGGCGCGGCGCGCGAGCACCTCGAGCCAGGGGTTGACCTTCGCCGGCGCGAGCGCGCGCACCCACGCGCCGGTCCCCGCGCTCGACTCCCCGGCGCTCACGCTCCCTCGGGCGGCGCGCGGTCCAGGCGCAGGTTGTCGATCAACCGCACGCCGCCGGCGCGCGCGGCGACCAGCGCGACGGCGCGCGCGAGCGGCCCCCGCGGCTCGAGCTCCGTCCAGCGCTCGGGGTCGCGCACCTCGGCGTACTCGACCTCGAGACCGCTCGGGGCGAGCACGGCGAGCATGGCCTCGCGCAGGGCCGCGGGCTCGCGCAGCCCGTCCGCGCGCCACGCCCGGCGCGCCGCTTCGAGCGCGCGAACGATCGCCAGGGCACGCTCGCGCTCGTCCGGGCCCAGGCGCGCGTTGCGCGAGCTGCGGGCCAGGCCCGACGGCTCGCGCGAGGTCGGGCAGACGACGATCTCCGGGTATCCGAGCTCGCGCGCCAGGTCGCGCACGACCAGCGACTGCTGGAAGTCCTTCTCGCCGAAGTAGGCGCGCGCGGGGCGCACGATCTCGAACAGCCGCGCGACGATCGTCGCCACGCCGCGGAAGTGACCGGGGCGCAGCTCGCCCTCGAGGCCCTCCGCCGCCGGGCCGGGCTCGCGCCAGGGAGTCGCCTCGCGCCGGCCACCCGCCTCGGGGAAGAACCGCTCGAGGGTGCCGGTGAAGACCATGTCGCAGCCCTCGCGCTCGAGCAGCCCGGCGTCACGCTCGAAGTCGCGCGGGTAGTGCTCGAGGTCGGCAGGATCGTCGAATTGCAGCGGGTTGACGAAGATGCTCACCGCGCAGCGATCGTTCTCTGCGCGCGCGCGGCGGACGAGCGCGAGGTGCCCCTCGTGCAGCGCGCCCATGGTCGGCACGAAGCCGATCGCGCGACCCGCCTCGCGCTCGCCTTCGCACCAGCGCCGCGCGAGCTCGGGGTCGGCGCAGCGCACCATGACGCTTGGGACGCTTGGGACGCTTGGGGCCCTCGGCGCACTCGGGTCGGCGCGCAGCTCGGCCAGGCGCTCGCGAACGCTCCGGCCCGAGGCGAGCCGCGCGTCGGGAGCGATCTGGGCCAGGGGTTCGAGCACGAACAGGCGCTCCTCAAGGCGCGGGTGCGGCACGCGGAGGCCGGGCTCGGCGATCCGCTCGTCGCCGTAGAGGAGGAGGTCGAGATCGAGCCGGCGCGGGCCGTTGCGCGGCTCCAGCGAGCGGTCGCGGCCGGCGCGGCGCTCGATTTCGAGGAGCCGCCCGAGGAGCTCGCGCGGCGCGAGCGCGGTCTCGATCGCGATCGCCCCGTTCAGGTACCTGCCCTGGCCCGGCGGGCCGCCCACCGGATCGGTCTCGACCCAGGCGGAGCTGGCGAGCACGCGCAGGCCGGGCTCGCGGCGCAATGCGGCGAGCGCGGCGTCGAGGTTCGCCTGGCGGTCGCCCAGGTTCGATCCGAGCGCCACCAGCGCCTTGCGCGGGGGAAGGCTCAATCGCGCAGGGCCCCTGCGGCGCGCTCGCGCGGCGCCTCCCGCGGCTCGCGCCGGCCGCGCACGAGCCAGCGCACGACGCCGAAGATCACGAAGCCGTTGAACGCGATGAACAGCATCGGGATCGGCGCGGCGAAGAACAGGAAGGCGCCGAAGACCACGTAGACCAGCGCGAAGAAGCTGCCCTTGCGCGTCAGCATGCTCGTGAAGTGCGCGTACGGGACGCGGCTGACCATCAGGAACCCGAGCAGCGGCAGCATCAGCGCGAGCGCGGGCAGGAACCACGGCGGGATGCTCGGGCTCCACTCCTTGAACAGGGACAGCGCGCGCCCGATCGGCGTCGGCGTGCCGTCGTCCACCTCGAGCTGGGGCCAGCGCATCATGAGGTAGAAGAGCATGGTCGAGGCCACCGCGCCGGCCGCGGCCGGCGAGGGCAGGCCCTTGAACGAGGCGTGGGCCGACTCGTCGGGCTCGGTCTCGAGGTTGAAGCGCGCCAGGCGCAGGATCGCCATCAGCGCGAAGGCCGCCGCGGCGATGAAGTGCAGCCGCGGGTGGCCGAAGCCGCCCTCGTGCTCGAGCAGGACCTTGGCGAGCAACGCCGGCGCAGCGCCGAACGTCAACGCGTCGGAGAAGGAGTCCAGCTCGGCCCCGAACTGCGAGGCTCCGCCGGTGATGCGCGCCACCTTGCCGTCCAGGGCGTCGAAGACCATGCCCAGGAAGATCAGCCAGCAGGCGGTCTCGAGCTTGACGTAGAAGAGCGCCGGGTTGGCGCCCGAGAGCGCCAGGGCGTCGATGCCCTTGGCGACGGCGAGCAGGCCGCAGAAGGCGTTGCCCAGGGTCAGGAGGTTGGGGAGGACGGTGATGCTGCGCACGGCTTCGCCCCGAGGCCGGTCATCTTGGCGTGGAGAAGATGGTGCGGCAAAGTGGCGCCTGGAAGGGCCGCGCGCGGGCTGGCAGGAAGGGCGGCGTGGCCGCGGAGGGCGGCGGCAGCTCCGCTCAGCGCGTCTCGCGCCCCCAGCCTCGCCGCGCGGCCATCGCGCGCGGGCTGGGATCAGAGCCCGATCGTGAAGGCGAGGGCATCGCTCAGGCCGGTGGCGCTGGGGCTGGCGGGGTCCCGGTACCAGTACTGGCAGTAGACGGTGACGCATGCCGTCAAGCTGGGATCCGCACCCGATTGGACGTACGCGTTGAAGT
>DATKBQ010000198.1:0-4368 GCA_035546375.1 Planctomycetota bacterium
CCTCGCTCGCGCGCGCGCCGCCCTCGTCGTAGGGAGCGCCGAGCAGCGCGCGCGCGAGGCCGTCGAGCAGGCTGCACGCGGGGCCGGTGTCGAAGGCGAGCGGCTCGCGAGCTCCGGGCCCCTCGCGCGCGGGCAGGATCGAGAGGTTCGCCATCCCGCCGAGGTTGAGCACGGCCGCCGGCCGGGGCAGCTCGGCGAAGACCAGGTCGTCGGCGTAGATCGAGATCGGCGCGCCCTCGCCGCCGGCGGCGATGTCGCGCTGGCGGAAGTCGCTGACCACCGCGCAGCCCGCCTCCTCGGCCGCGAAGTCGCCGTCGCCGAGCTGCAAGGTCGCCGGGCCGCCGGGATCGACCCCGTCGTGGTGCCAGGCGGTCTGGCCGTGGCTGCCGGCGAGGTCGAGCTCGAGCCCGCGCTCGCGCGCCATCTCGCGCGCCGCGCGCCCGAAGGCGCGGCCCAGGTCGCGGGAGAAGAGCGCCAGCTCGCGCTGGTCGAGCGGCTCGCCGTCGAGCGCGGCCCTCACGCGCGGAGCGAGGTCGCCGGGGAAGGGCAGCGTGCGGAACGCCTCCATCCGCGGCGGCGGCAGCCGGCCCTCGCGCAAGGCCCCGAAGCGCACGAGCGCCACGTCGATGCCGTCGCCCGACGTGCCCGAGAGCACGCCGGCCACGATCGCCTCGCCCTGCGCCAGCTTGCGTCCCAGCTCGGCGAGTCCCACGTGCCCAGGCTAGCGGTTTCCGCCGCGCGGTTGGATGGGTTAGCTTCGGCCGGAGCATGGCTGCGCGGCCCGAGGAGAAGGTGCGCGTGCTCGTCGTCGACGACGACGGCGACATCCGCATGGCGCTGGAGATGATGCTCCAGTACGAGGGCTACGAGGTCTGGACCGCGAAGGACGGTCAGGAGGCCCTGGCGCGCCTCGAGCGCGAGGAGGGCGCGGGCCGGCCGGCGGAGGTGATCCTCTGCGACGTGAAGATGCCGCGCCTCGACGGGCTGGCGTTGCTCGAGGAGCTCGGGCGCCGCAAGCCGAGCGGTGCCGGCGCGCGCACGCCGGTGGTCATGATCAGCGGGCACGCCGACGTCTCCACCGCCGTCGACGCCGTGCGCCGCGGCGCGGTCGACTTCATCGAGAAGCCGCTCGACCAGAACCGCGTGCTGGTCGCCATCCAGCACGCGTTGCGCGAGAAGCGCCTCGAGGCCGAGAACCGCGGGCTGCGCCGCCAGCTCTCGGAGCGCTGGCAGCTGGTCGGCGAGGGCCCGGCCGTGCGCGCGCTGCGCGAGGTGATCGAGCGCGTGGCGGCGTCGGAGGCGCCGGTCCTGATCACCGGCGAGAACGGCACCGGCAAGGAGGTGGTGGCGCGCTCGATCCACCTGGGCGGGGCGCGCGCGAGCGGGCCCTTCGTGGCCGTGAACTGCGCCGCCATCCCCGCCGAGCTGATCGAGTCCGAGCTGTTCGGCCACGAGAAGGGCAGCTTCACCGGCGCCCACGAGCGCCGCATCGGCCACTTCGAGGCGGCCGACGGGGGCACGCTCTTCCTCGACGAGGTCGGCGACATGCCGCTGCCCGCCCAGGCGAAGGTCCTGCGGGCGCTCGAGACCCACGAGATCACGCGCGTCGGCGGGAACCGCCCGCTCTCGGTGGACATCCGCGTGATCGCGGCGACCAACGCCGACCTGGCCCAGGCGGTCGAGGACAAGACCTTCCGCCTCGACCTGCTCTACCGCCTGAACGTGGTCCCGATCCGCGTGCCGCCCCTGCGCGAGCACCGCGAGGACGTCCCGCCCCTCGCACGCCACTTCCTGGCCGACATCGCCCGCCGTTCGGGCCGCACGCCGCGCGAGCTGGAGCCGGAGGCCCTGGAGCTCCTGGCGACGCTCGACTACCCCGGCAACGTGCGCCAGCTCCGCAACCTGCTCGAGGCGGCGAACGTCTTCGCCGACGGCGCCACGATCGCGCGCGGCGACATCGAGCAGGTCCTGGAGAGCGGCTCGGCGATGGCCGCGAGCGGCGCGGGCCTGGGGCCCCAGGACCCGTTCACGGTCGGGTCCTTCGAGGAGTTCAAGGACAAGAGCGAGGCGCTCTTCTTCAGGCGCAAGCTCGACGAGAACGGCGGGAACGTGAAGCGGACGGCGGAGCGGCTGGGGATGCAGCGCAGTCACCTGTACAAGAAGCTGGATCGGTACGGCTTGCGGTGACCGCGTTCTGAACGCGAGTAGCGAGGTTCCACCCCGATCCGATGACGCGCCGCGCGAAGCGCGCGGCTGCGGCACGCGCGCTGCGCGCGTGCCGCAGAGTAGCGCCGCAGCGGCGCTACTCCGGGATGCGCAGGCGCATCCCGGAGCGCAGGGCGTTCGGGTCGCTCAGGACGTCGCGGTTGGCGTCGAAGATCCGCCGCCACTTCTTGCTCGTACCGTAGACCTCTTGGGAGATCTTGCTCAAGACGTCTCCCTGCCGCACGACGTACTCGCCGGCGCCCGTCCAACCGCTGGGTGCGCCCGCGGCGGTGCTAGCGGCGGCCGCGCTGCGCTCCGAGGGCTGCGCGGGCACCAGGATCCGCTCGCCGGCGGCGAGCGAAGCCTCGGGACGGCCTTCGTTGGCGGTGGCGAAGCGCCCGGCGTGCAGGCGCGAGCCGTACAGGCGCTCGGCGAGCGCGGCGAACGAGTCGCCGGCCTTCCAGGTGTAGATCATCAGGCCCTCGAGCGGCGAGGGCTCGAGCTCGGCGGTGCTCAGCAGGAAGGCCGAGCCGCTCCCAAGCGTCGCCCCCTGCGCCGGGCGCGGCTCGGTGGCGACCGGCGCGGCCGGGCTGGCGCCGGGCGGCGTCGCCGCGGCCTTGGCCGGCGCCTCCGTCTGGACGGACGCGCTCAGCAGCCCCGCCGGCGCGGCGGGCTGGGCCGCGGGCGGGTCCTCGCCGAGCGGCGCGAGCGGGCGCGGGTCGAGGGTGGCCACCGGGCCGGCCCCCGCTTCGGTCTCGCCGCCGCCGGTGAGGGAAACCCCCAGGATCACCGCGACCAGGAACAGCACCGTCAGGACCACGATCTTCTCGAGCCTTCCCATGGGACGCCCAACCCTCTCCAGAGCCTTCTACCCGTTGTCCAAGGACCCCCGTGCGGCTGGCGCACTCCTCGCCTTCTCCCGCGCGCCGGGGCGTTCCTTCCAGGCCCCTCCTACCAAATCGTGGGGGTCAAGACGCTGAAAATACCGGATAAAGGGGTCCGAGTCCCGAGCGAAGCCGCACGCTGCCGGAAAGGCATCCGGCCTCCAGGCCAGGATCCGAGGCAGGCGAGGCGCGCGCAGGGGATCCCGATCGCCGCCATCCCGTAGGCTTGGCGCAGACTCCGGAATGCCGACCGCCCCGAGCACGATCGCACCGCCGCCGAGGCCGCGCCCCCCCGCCCCTCGAATCCGCGAACGCGAGCTCCCGCGGCCCTTCGAGCGCGCGACGCTCTCGATCCTCGCGCTCGCCACCCTGCTGCTCGCGTGGTCGTGGTCGCGCGTGGAGGGGTACCAGATCGCGGATTCGGTCGAGTACCTCGAGCGCGCCCACAGCATCGTGCTCGGCGTGCCGATGATCGACAGCCAGGCGATCCGCTCGTTCGGCTTCTCGGGGCTCTTCATCCCGCTGTTCGCGCTCGCGCGGATCTTCGGGCGCTACGGTCCCATGCCGCAGGCCGCGAACGTGCTCCAGATCGCGCTCGTGCTCGCGTTGCTCGTCGTCACGATGCGGCTTGCCGCGCGTCTCGCCGGGCGCCGGGCGGGATATGCGGCGGGGCTCTTGCTGCTCGCGAGCCCCGCGGTCCTGCGCTGGGGCGTGACGCCGATCTCGGGAATCGCCGCGGCGCTGTTCGTCGCCCTCGCGCTCTCGGAGCTGATCGGCGAGGAGCGCAGCCAGCGGCCAGCGATGCGCGGGCTCGTCGCGGGCCTCTGGCTCGGCGCGGCGCTCCTGATGGCGTACCAGACCGTGATGGTGATCGCGCCGATCCTGGCCGTGGTCCTCCTGCGCCGGGAGCGACGCGGCTTCCGCCCGGCGCTCGTCTGCGGCGTGCTCGCCTGCGTGCTGCTCCAGTGCTTCCTCGATCTCGCGTACTACGGGCGCTTCGGCGCGAGCCTGGGGTACTACGTGCTCGAGAACTTCGGCAGCAACTTCGCAATGATCGTCTATCACGCCGGCGACAAGCTGCACGCGCGCCCGCTGATGAACGCGGGCCAATGGCTCTACAACGAGCTAGGCCGGGCGGCCGAAATCGATTACGCCGTCCAGGAAGAGGCGAAGGGCACGAGCCAGGCGATCCGCTCGATGCAGCCGCGCACCTGGTACCTGGAGAACCTCGCCCAAGGCGTGCCGTGGGCGGCCGCAGCGCTGGTCGCCGCGGGCTTCG
>DATKBQ010000199.1:0-2175 GCA_035546375.1 Planctomycetota bacterium
CGGAAGGCTCGCGGTGCTCACGACGCTCAACGGCGGTGTCGAAGTGCTGGAGCGCGCGCGCCGCGAGCTGCCGGCGAGCGTCGGGCCCGCGCTCGACGACCTGGAAAAGCTCGCCGCGGCGTGCGCCGCGCCGGGCGTGGACATCTCGGTGGACCTCGCCGAGCTGGGCGGCTTCAACTACGAAAGCGGGCTGGTGTTCGCGGCCTTCACGCCGGGAAGCCCCGATGCGATCGCGCGCGGCGGGCGCTACGACGAGGTGGGCAAGAGCTTCGGGCGCCCGCGGCCCGCGACGGGATTCACCATGGACCTGCGCCAGCTCACGGCGCTGGCGCCGGGAAACGGCAAGCGCCGCGCGATCCTCGCGCCGGCCGGCGACGAGCGCGGGCTGCGCGAGGCGATCGCGAAGCTGCGCGACAAGGGCGAGGTGGTGGTTGTGGATCTTCCCGGGCACGAAGGCGCCCGGGAGGAATTGGGATGTGACCGAAAGCTCGAGAAGAAAGACGGCAAATGGCGCGTAACGTAGTCGTCATCGGCACCCAGTGGGGTGACGAAGGCAAGGGAAAGATCGTCGACTGGCTTACCGACCACGTCTCCGCGGTGGTGCGCTTCCAGGGCGGCCACAACGCCGGCCACACGCTGGTCCTCGAGGGGCGCAAGACCATCCTGCGGCTGATCCCCTCGGGGATCCTGCATCCGCAGGTGAAGTGCTTCATCGGCAACGGCGTGGTCGTCTCGCCCGCGGCGCTGATGCAGGAGCTCGACGAGCTCGAGAAGGCCGGCATCGACGCGGTGCGCCAGCTGCGCCTGTCGGAGGCCTGCCCGCTCATCCTGCCGCACCACATCGCCATCGACCAGGCGCGCGAGGCCGCCAAGGGCGAGGCCAAGATCGGCACCACCGGGCGCGGCATCGGCCCGGCGTACGAGGACAAGGTGGCGCGCCGCGCGATCCGCGTCCAGGACCTGTACACGCGCGAGCGCTTCGCCGCGAAGCTGGGCGAGGTGCTCGACTATCACAACTTCGTGCTGAAGAACTACTTCAAGGCGCCGACGATCGACTTCCAGAAGACGCTCGACGACACGCTGGCGCTGGCCGAGCGGCTCAAGCCCATGGTGGCCGACGTCTCGGCCGAGGTGAACGCGCTCATCCGCGAGGGCAAGTCGATCCTCTTCGAGGGCGCGCAGGCGGCGCTGCTCGACGTGGACCACGGCACCTACCCGTACGTGACCTCCTCGAACTGCGTGGCCGGCCAGGCCGCCGCCGGCGCGGGCGTGGGCCCGGGGCAGCTGCACTACATCCTCGGCGTCGCCAAGGCCTATGCCACGCGCGTGGGCGCGGGCCCCTTCCCGACGGAGCTCGACGACGAGGTCGGCGAGCACCTGCGCGTGCGCGGCAACGAGTTCGGCTCGGTCACGGGGCGGCCGCGGCGCTGCGGCTGGTTCGACGCCACGGCGCTCAAGCGCGCGGTGCAGCTGAACGGCCTCTCGGGCATCTGCATCACCAAGCTCGACGTGCTCGACGGCCTGGACACGGTGCGCGTCGCGGTCGGCTACAAGGTAGGCAACGAGACCCGCGACATCCTGCCCACGGGCGCCGAGGCGCTCGCCATCTGCGAGCCCGTCTACGAGGAGCACCCCGGCTGGAAGGAAAGCACCGTGGGCGTGAAGTCCTTCGACAAGCTGCCGAAGAACGCGCAGAGCTACCTGCGCCGGCTCGAGACCCTCGTGGGCGCGCCGGTGGCCCTCATCTCGACGGGGCCGGACCGGGAGGAGACGATCGTGCTGCGCCACCCGTTCGAGTAAGGTCGAGGGTCCGGTCGAGCTGGAGCGCGGGCTGGGGAGAAATTTCCTTGGGCCCAAGCAGCTGCACCGCCACCAGCGCCACCACCCCCGCCATCGCGATCAGCGCGGCACCGCCCGCGAAACCCACCCGGCTCCGGCGCAGCCTCGCTGCCGCGCTCGCGGCCGCCACGATCCCGCCGCGGGCGCGGTCGGTAGCCGCCTGCATCGAGCGAATCTCCTCCTGCGCCCGCGCGCGCGCCTGTGCCGCGTGCAGTGCGCGCTCGGCGGCCTCGAGCCGCGCCTGTTCCTCCTCCAGCCTGCGAGCCTGCGACTCGGCTTGCGCCCTGGCTTGGGCCGCGAGGCGCTCTTCCCCGTCCGCGCGCTCCCGTTCCGCGG
>DATKBQ010000200.1:0-12139 GCA_035546375.1 Planctomycetota bacterium
CCGGAGTAGAAGAGGCCGAAGACTTGGGCCGGCGCGCCGGCCACCTCGAGCGTGAGGTCGTTCGCCGAGACGCTCGTCGTGCCGCTCGAGCCGATCATCGCTCCGGAGCCGGCCGAATTCGGCGCGGCGATGCAGTAGCTCGACGGCGAGCCGCAGCACGGCCCGCTGGCCGCGCTCGCGGCGGCGAACCCCGACGGACCGGCGCAGTCGAAGGCCCGCACGCGGTAGTCGTACTCGGTGCCGCAGGCGACCGTCGCGTCCGGCCAGTTGGTCGTATCCGGCGGCAGCGAGGCCACCTGCATGAAGCTCTGGCTCGCCTTGGGCGCGCGCTCGACCGTGAAGCCGTCCTCGATCGAGCTGTTGTCCGTCCAGCTCAGGTTGACCTGGTTCGGCCCGACCGCGACGGCCGACAGGCTCGAGGGCGCCGCGGGAACGGGCTTCGTGCAGCCGCCGGGATGGCTGTTCGGGTCGGCCGGATCGGTGCCGGCGTCCAGCTCGTCGCGGTCGAGCCAAGTGTCGAGGTCGCGGTCGATCCCCAGCCGAGTCTCGCTGCCCTTCGGCACCACGCTGTAGGTGAGCTCGCTGCCCGGCGCGGCGGAGGCCTGGAGCTGCGCCGCGGGGATCGTCTGCGCCGCGCGGTCGGACTGGAAGGTCCCGCCGCCGAGGTAGGCGTAGCCGCGGGCGACGGCGCCCTGCGAGCCGTGGACGACCACACCCACCTTGCCCGCGTCGGCGAGGGCGAGCATGCTCGCGATGCGCGCGAGCTGCCCGGGCGCGGGGCTCGACGCGTCGACCAGCGTCGTCTGCGCTCCGACCGCGGCGTGGGTGTCCTTCCCCGGGGTGCCGGGCGGCTCGAGGATGTTGGTCGGTGAGCCCTGGGGCAGCTCCGAGCCTGAGAAGCTGAGCATGAAGGCCGTCAGGTCGGCGATCATCTGGTCGCCGGTCACGGTGAACACCGGCTCCGCCACGAACTGGGGGATCGTGTCGATGCTGCCGTCGTGGAGCAGGGCGACGCCGGCGGTGTTCACCAGTTGCGAGGTGTCGAAACCCGTCTTCTCGTAGAGGTTCCGCAGCTGCGGGATCTTCATGCTGACGTTGGTCGAGCCGTCGACCGAGACCAGCGCGTGATGGCGCTCGCCGTTGGGTCCCGGCGCGATCGGCACGAACTGGCTGCCGTTCCACTTCGAGTCCGAGCCGATGCCGACCGGCAGCGTGTGGCAGGTGACGCAGGCGAAGATGCCGCCGTCGAGGCGGTTCGGCGGCCGGTACGCGGCGAGGCCCTTGACCGCGTTCCCGTCCGGAAGCGGCGTGCCCTTGGGCGAGAACCGCCCTGGGCTGAAGAATCCCGGCAGCGGGAGCTGGGTCGGCAGGCTGTTGTCGAAGTTGCGGTAGGGGTTCGGCGGGTAGGTGATCGTCGCCAGGAAGTCCTCGAACTCCTGCATCTCGGCCGCGCTCGGGCTCGCGTCGTCGCCCTGCAGGCCGACGAAGGCCGGGCTGAACTCCTCCAGGCCGTCGCGGTCGCCGCGCCAGTGCAGCGGCTCGCGGGCGATGATGTCCTGCAGGCTCTGTGTGGTCATCGGCCCCTTCATCGGGTGGAAGTTCTGGAAGCCCGTGTTGAGGCCGGGGATGTTCGACCCGAAGTTCTGGCCGGCGACGCTCTCCATGGTCCCGGCGGGGTCGCCCAGGTCCCAGGACAGGCGGTCCATGCGCGCGTCGACGTGGCAGGAGGCGCAGGCGATCTGGCCGAGGCCCGAGGTCCCGTGCGTGTCGTAGAGGTGCTTGCGACCGATCTTGATCGCCGCCGGCGAGGCGTCGTGGAAGGGAAGGCGCAGGACCTCCAGCTCGGTGGCGAGCGAGACCACCGACAGCGCGCTCTCGAACTTGTCGAGCACGTACAGGAGGCCGCGCGCCTCGTCGAGCGCCACGCCGGTCGGGCCCTCGCCGACCTCGATCGTCGGCGCGAGCCCGGCGCGGGCGCCCGAGGCGTCGACGACGACCACGTTCGACGAGCCCATCCCGCTCACGTAGCCGCGCGTGCCCGCCGCGTTCCAGGCGATGCCGCGCGGATCGCCGATCGAGCGATCGCGCAAGACCTGGGCCACGTTCGACACCTGGTAGTCCAAGTGCGGGTTGAGGTCGACGATCGCGAGCGCCCCCGTGCCCGCGGCGTCCACGCGCGCGAGCTGGACGCGCAGGAAGCGCCCATTCACGTTCGGCTCGAAGCGCACCTCGTTCGTGGCGTCGGTTCCTACCAGCGTCACTTCGCCGTTGGCCGGGTTCACCGCCAGGGCCATCCCGATGTTCATGAGGCGGCGCACGTACGAGACCGACAGCGTCGAGGTGTCCACCACGGCGATGTCGTGGTCGGCGAGGTCCCAGCCGACCGGCCGGCCCGACTTGGCGGCCTGGTTCCCGCTGACCAAGCTGGTCCAGTTTCCGCCGTTGTCGTCCTTCCAGCGGCCGGCCGCGTCCTTCTTGACGATCAGCCCGACCTTGGGCGGCGCCGGGTTCGCGGCGTTGAGCGGCGGGTCGAAAACGTTGCCCTTGTTCGGCGGCGGGTTCTGCCCGCCCCACGGCCCGGCCGGGTCGCTCACGGCGTTGGGCGGGAAGCCGAAGTTCATCACCGCGCCGCCGCCGAGCACCGTCGAGGCGTTACCGGACTCGAAGATCGCCAGGTAGACGCGCGAGCCGTCCGGGCTCGCGGCCAGGGCGCGCGGGTCCTCGCCGACGATCGGGATGCGCACCGGCGCGCCGCCGAGGCTCGCCGGATCGAAGACGAGGAGCGTGTTCGCCTGCGAGCAGGAGACGAAGGCGCGCTGGGGCGAGCCGGCGAAGATCACGTCGGCCGGCTCGTCGTCGGTGGTCAAGGTCGCCACGACGCGCCGCGTCGCGAGGTCGACGATGCTGATCGAGTCGGAGAGGTGGTTCACGACCCAGGCCTCGCCGGCGGTGCGCGCGCGCACGCTCACCGGGTCGAGCCCGACCGGCACGTCGAACAGGCGCACCGGCGTGCCGCCGGTGAGGTCGAAGACCTCGAGCCGCGCGTCGGGCGTGTTGACCGCGAGCAGCAGGCTGCCGTCCGGGGTGAGCGCGAGCGGGTGGACGTGGGGGCTCTCCCAGTTGACGAAGGAACCCTGGGCGCCGGCGATGGGGGCGGCGCAGGCGAGCACTGCGATGGGGGCGAGGGCACGGAACACGCGAGAATCCTCCGGCTAGGCCGCGCGACTGCGCGGCCTTGGATCGGCGATGCTACCCGCTGTCCGGCCGGCGCGCTCTCCGGCTACTTCTCCTCCGGCGCCGCCGGGGCCTGCCCCGCCTGGGAGAGCCGCCGGACCAGAGCCCCCATGCGCGCGGTGTCGGAGGAGCTCCCCCCGTACCAGCGCAGGCCCTCGATGCCCGCGTAGACGGTCACCGGCGCGGAGAGGTCGCTGACGTCGGGGAAGACGCCGGGGCCGAGCATGGGAGTGAGCAGCTCGCCGACGCCGGAGAGAAAGACGCCCACGTCGAATCGCATGACGAAGCTCGGGTGCGCCGCTCCGACGCGATCCAGGGCTCGCGCGAGGTCCGCCGGCGGCGGGGAGCCGCCCACCTGGAGCCGCCGGAGCGCTCCGCGCAGGAAGGCGTCGTCGCCGCCCAGGACCATCACGGCGTGCTCACCGCGGGATGCCAGGCTCAGGCGCATGCCCTCGGGCGGATACATCCGCTCGAAGAAGGAGCGCATCATCTCGGCCTGCTCGGGGTCGCCGGCGGCGCCGCCCGCGGCCTCCATCGCCTCGGTGAGCTTCGCGACGTCCACGCTGAAGCTCACCTGCGTCACCTTCAGCCCTTCGACCTCGACCTGCGCCGGCTCGCCGATCTGGATGCCCATGGCCGACGTCCCCACGAACTCTCCGAGGGCTTCGCCGTACTTCTCGACGAAGGCCTCGGGATTCGTGGGTTTCAGGTAATAGGCGAAGCGCATGCCCTTCGCATCGAACGAGCCGCTGATCGCCATCGAGCTGCCGAAGAGCGGGTACAGCTCCTTCTGGGCGTCCATGTAGCGGCGCAGGTCCGCGCGCGCCGGCTCGGGGTAGACGTCGAGCACCGCGTCGAAGAACGACTCGAAGAGCGCCGTCTGCTTGGCCAAGTCGAGGCCGAAGAGCATGACCATCGGCGCGTTGCCGTCCGCCAGCTTGGCCGTCTCGCGGAGGGACGTCGGGCCCGGCCCCGCAAGCGCGGCCATCGGGCTCCCCTCGGTCACCGAGAGCCTCCAGCCGGTTTCGAGCTCGCCGCGCGGCGCGGCCAGCGAGAGGTCCAGCCGCTCCGCCGAGTCGAGCACCGCGCGCAGGCCGTCGAGGTACAAGGCGATCATCTCGCCGGGGTCCATGCCCGCGGCGGGCACGGCCTGCATGTCCGCTATCTGCTCGAAGTGGTCGAGCCCCATCTCGATCTCCGTTCCAAAGGCTTCGATCAGGGCCTCGAGGTCGAGGCTCGCGGCGAGCGTGCTGGCGGGCGCTCCCAGGGCGAGCGCGGGCGCCTCGGCCGCCGGCTGGTAGCCGGGGAGCTGCGAGTGCGCGACGTACGAGCCGCGCAGGAGCGGGGCGGGCTCTCCCGCGCCGGGCTCCGGCAGCGAGGCCTTGTACGCGTCGATGTCCGCGATCGGCAGGATGGCCGTGGGCAGCGGCTGCTTGCTGGTCGCGTCGAGCGAGAAGGCGATCGCGAGCGGCCGATCGCCGGCGACGAGCGCGGGGTCGAGGCCGGGCGCGACCGCTTGGAGCAGCTCGCGCAGGTCGATCGCCTCGGCGTCCACCTCCGGCACGAAGGCCTGCCAGAGGGAGCGCAGGATCGCCTGCGCCTCGTCGAGGGAGGCGATGCGCAGGACGAAGAAGGCGTTCTTGGGAACGAGGGCGGCGATCTCGTCAGCCTTCGCGGCCTGGCTCGCCTCGGAGGGCGGCGCGCCGCCTCCCGCCTGGGGCAGGGCGAGCACGGGGGCGGCGAGGGCCGCGAGAGCGAAGGCGAGGACGGACGGGGAGCGCTGCATGCGTGGGGTCTCCGGCGGGGAGGTGCGAGCGGACGGTAGGGCGCCGAGGGAGGACGTCGCGCGGGGATTCTACCGATGGAGCGCAACCGTCGCGGCAGGGGCCGCGAGGAGCTCCGGGTGCACGGGGAGCCCGGCCGCAGGCTTCCGGGCGCAGCCAGGGCCGTTCGGGAAGCCCACCGACGGCGGCTCGGAAAGCCCGGATGCCCCGCTCCGCAGCGCTGGACGGCGGCCTGGGCCGCCGGCCATGAACGAATCCCGACCACCCCCCGCATCCACCGGCTTCCGAGTCGTCATCGGCCTCGTGCTTGCCGTGGCCGCCCTCTCCCTCGCCAAGGAGGTGGTCATGCCCGTGGCGCTGGCGCTGCTCGCGAGCTTCCTGCTCGCGCCGGTCGTCGGCCTGCTCGAGCGCTGGCGCATGGGCCGCGTGCCCTCGGTCGTGATCGTCGTCGTGGGCTCGACGGCGTTGCTGGCCGGGCTGGGCTGGTTCGTGTTCAGCCAGGCGGTGGAGCTGACCCGGAGCGTCGACCATTACAAGGAGAACATCCGCGCTAAGCTCGAGCAGCTCGGCGGGCCGACGGGCGGCGCGATCGAGACCGCCAAGCGCACCCTCGAGGAGCTGAAGCCGCGGCCCGACGCGGAGGAGCTCGCCGAGGCGGCGGAGATGGAGCGGGCGCTCCCGGCCGACTCCGCGCCGGTGCCCGTCCGCGTGGTCCAGCCTCCGGTGAGCGCGTGGTCGGTCCTGCGCGAGCCGCTCGTGCGCTTGCTGCGGCCGCTGGGCATGGCGGGCATCGTGCTCGTGTGCACCTTCTTCATGCTGCTGCAGCGCGAGGACCTGCGCGAGCGGTTCATCCGAGTCGTCGGCAGGGGCCGGCTGAGCGTGACCACCCAGGCGATGAACGACGCCGCGCGCCGCGTCAGCCGCTACCTGGGGGCGCAGCTCGCGGTGAACACCTGCTACGGCATCGCGGTCGGGATCGGCATGCAGGTGATCGGCGTGCCGAGCGCGCTCATGTTCGGCTTGATGGCCATGGTCGTGCGCTTCGTGCCGTACGCGGGGCCGTGGATCGGCGCCGCGATGCCGGTCCTGCTCGCCGTCGCCGTCTCCGACGGCTGGTCGATGCCGCTGGCGACCGTGGCGCTGTTCGTGTGCGCGGAGATCGTGACCAACAACCTGCTCGAGCCCTGGCTGTACGGGGCGCGCACCGGCCTGTCGCCGATGGCGGTCGTGATCTCGGTGATCTTCTGGACCTGGATGTGGGGGTTCGTCGGGCTCCTGCTCGCGACGCCCTTGACGGTGTGCGTCGCGGTGATCGCGCGGCACGTGCCGCAGCTGCGCTTCCTCGACATCCTGCTCGGCAGCCGGCCGGGCCTGGGGCCCGGCGAGCGCGTGTACCAGCGCCTGCTCGCGGGGGACCGCGAGGGCGTCGCGCGACTCGCCGAGCAGCACCTGGCGCAAGCCCCGCTGGTCGAGCTCTACGACGGCGTGCTCCTGCCGTCCCTGGCACTGGCCGAGCTGGACCACCACGGCGGCGCGCTGGACGAGGAGCGGCGCCGCTTCGTGCACGAATCGCTGCGCGAGCTCCTGGACGAGCTCGCGGACCGCGCGCCGCCTCACGGATCCGCGGCGGAGGAGCGACGTGCGCTGGAGGGCCGGACGATCGCCGTGATCCCGGTCGGCGAGCCCGACGAGATCGCCGGCACGATGCTGGCGCAGCTCCTGGAGCGGCGCGGCGCGCGGGCCGTGCTGCTCCCCGTGGAGGAGGGCGAGACCGAGCGGGTCGAGCGCGCGCTCGCCCTCGACCCCGACGACGCCTGCGTGTGCGCGGCGGCCCCGCTCGGCGTGACGCCGGCGCGCCACCTCGTCCGCCGCCTGCGCGCTAGCCGCCCGGACATCCCCGTGGTGGTCGCGCTGTGGGGCTCCGCCGAGCACCAGGCGAAGGCCCGCGAGCGCCTGCTCGAGACCGGCGCCGCCACCGTCTCACCCAGCCTCGCCGCGGCCCTGGAAGCGCTCTCGGCGCCGCGCGGCACCATCGCGCAACCCGCCGCGCCGCCCGCCGCGGACGCCCCGGAGCGCCGGCGAGCCTGAGCCCGCCTTGACTCGCCGCTGAGCGGGGCTACCTTGGTCCGCCCGCACTCCCCGATAGCTCAATGGTAGAGCATGCGGCTGTTAACCGCAGGGTTGTAGGTTCGAGTCCTACTCGGGGAGCCATCCCCGCCGCGTGCCTGGAGCGCGAACGCTGCGCGCGGTGAACGGTGAACGGGCGGAGGCGGTGGAGGCTGCGCCGGAAGCGCAGGTTTCGTAAGGACTTGCGGCGAGCGCCTCGCTCGCGTCCGCGCTGTTCGCATCGGGGGGATCGGGCACCCGAGGCCAACCCTACCCCCTGAGGCCGGACCCCGAACGCGACGGCTCTCGAACTCTCTGAGAGCGCGCGAGAGTCGGGTTTGGTTAACGGTTTGGGCCAGCACGGTGGACTCGCGCAAGCTTGTCCGGTGGATGCCCTCGTCGCCGAAGATGGTCGGGCTGACATGCCGCCATGGACCTCGCCATCCCCCTCTCCCTCGGGCAGATCGAGGCCGTGAGCCGGCTACACGCGCGATCGACGCGCTGGAGGACTGTCGATCGCGCCCTGGACCAACTCCGCGATGCTCTCCCTGGCTTCTCTCCCGAGGCCACGCTCGTGAAGGCCGTGACGATCAATGCCCTCTACGGCACGAACGTGCTCGCCATCGCTCGCGTGGCCGAGCACGTCACCCAGGTTCTCGGGAGTGCTGACCTCGCGGCGGCCGGCCCGGCCCTGGTCGAGGAGCTTGCGACCGTCCCCCTGGGTGGTGCAGAGCGTCGTCCGAAGCGCCGGCACAGCTTCGCCGCGAAGTTCGCGCACTTCTTCATCGACTCGGGGCCGGTTCCCGGTCTTCGACAGCTACGCGGAGGACATGGTCGGCCTGCACCTCGGTCGCGCCCAGGCGGTCCGCGACCCTCACCAGCGCTACGTGGCCTTCGTGGCGAACGTGGAGGCCCTCGAGCGGGCGATCGGGTTCCGTGGGTTCAGGCGGGAGCTCGACCGATACCTCTGGTCGTTGGATCCCCGGACTCCGATCAACGGGGAGATGCGGCGGCTGTTCGAGGACGGGGGGCAGGAGCTGGAGGATCTGGTCCATTCGGCGTGAGAGGGGCCAGGCAGAGGGCTGCGGCCCGGCAGCGAGCGCGAACTGCGCCGGCGGGGGTGTGGCGCAGGCGATGACCGGCTATCCTTGCTCCCCCTCGGCCACGGGCTGGAAGAGGGTCCCATCTGCCAGGAGAGAGCACCATAGCTCGTCGCAAGCCGCTCGTCTGCCAGCACCTGGAGAACGTCTCCCGCGCAATGCTCCAGGAGTATCAGGATGTCATCCGTGACCACGTTCGAGGCCGGCGCGGCGTGTACGCGCTCTACCGGCGCGACAAGCTCTACTACGTCGGGCTTGCTGAGAACTTGCGCGGCCGCCTTCGACATCACCTCCGAGACCGGCACGGGGACTCCTGGGATCGCTTCAGCGTGTACATCACGATCGACGAGAGCCATTTGAGGGAGCTGGAGTCGCTGGTTCTCCGGATCGTTCAACCCAAGGGCAACAAGCAGAAGGGACGATTTGCGAGATCCCAGAACCTCCTGAACGGTATGCTAAGGCTGGTGCGTGAGCAGCAGCGCCTCGAGCTGACCAAGCTCTTCGGCCGGCGGGGGAAGCAGGTAGCCGATAGGCGGGTCGGGCGTCGCGCGACCGCCGCGGATGCTCCCGAGTTGGCACGCTACGTCCGGGAACCGATGCGCCTCCGGGGGCGCTACAAGGGCAGGTGGTTCCGGGGCCGGGTCCGTCGCGACGGCACGATTCGTTTCGACGGCAAGGTGTACCGGTCCCCCACTGGGGCTGCCAAGGCCGTGGTGAAGCGAGCCTGTAGTGGATGGTCATTCTGGGAGTGCGAGCGGGCGCCTGGGGACTGGATAAGGCTGGCGGAGTTGCGACAGTAGCCACCGATAGCTCGAAACCCATCGGAGGACAGGAATCAGGAGAAGGCTCGCGCGATCGTTCGTCACAGCGCATCATCCTCGTCAAGTTCCTCCCGCCATGCCCCCTTCCAAGAAACGTGCTCGTCGAACGTCTGAACAGCGCATCGCGGACATCCAGGCTGAGATCGACCGGATCCAGGCCCGTGCCAACTCGGGCCCTGCGAACAGTCATAGGAAGTCCTCCGTTGGCACTTCCGCAGCGACAGTCGTTTACGAGGCGGACCTCTGGCGCATGGCCGACGCCCTGCGCGGCAGCATGGACGCTGCCGAGTACAAGCACGTCGTCCTCGGCCTGATCTTCCTCAAGTACATCTCCGATGCCTTCGAGGAACAGCGCGCGAAGCTCGAGGCCGAGAAGGCCCAGGGCGCCAACCCCGAAGACCCGGACGAGTACCGCGCGCTGGACATCTTCTGGGTGCCACCCGAGGCGCGATGGGCGCACTTCAAGGCCCAAGCTCGACAGCCCACGATTGGTCGGCTCGTGGACGACGCGATGGCAGGCATCGAGCGAGACAACCCTTCGCTCAAGGGCGTGTTGCCGAAGGACTACGCGCGCCCCGCACTCGACAAGGTGCGGCTCGGCCAGCTCATCGACCTCATCAGCAACATTAGGGTCGGCGACGAGGCGAGCCGCGCCAAGGACGTGCTCGGCAGGGTATACGAGTACTTCCTCTCCCAATTCGCCAGTGCCGAGGGCAAGAAGGGGGGAGAGTTCTACACACCTCGCTGCGTCGTAAAGCTGCTGGTCGAGATGATCGAGCCATATCAAGGTCGCGTGTACGACCCCTGTTGCGGGTCTTCGGGGATGTTCGTGCAGTCGGTGGAGTTCATCCGCGCGCACGCCAAGGGAAACGGGAACGGGGGCAGGGCCAGAGGCGACATCTCAATCTTCGGCCAGGAGTCGAACTACACCACCTGGCGCCTGGCCAAGATGAACCTCGCCATCCGCGGCATCGACGGCCAGATCGCGCACGGCGACACCTTCCACAACGACCGCCACCCCGACCTCCGGGCGGACTTCATCCTCGCCAACCCGCCCTTCAACGTCTCTGACTGGGGAGGCGAGCGGCTGCGGGATGACAAGCGCTGGAGGTACGGAGTGCCGCCCGTCGGCAACGCCAACTTCGCCTGGGTGCAGCACATCATTCACCACCTCACGCCCTCGGGCGTGGCCGGTTTCGTGCTCGCCAACGGCTCGATGTCGTCGAACCAGTCCGGCGAGGGCGTGATCCGAAAGCAACTGATCGAGGCTGATCGCGTGGACTGCATGATCGCCCTGCCGGGGCAGCTCTTCTACTCGACGCAGATTCCCGCGTGCCTGTGGTTTCTCGCGCGCGATCGCAAGACCGGCAAGTTCCGCGACCGCCGCGGCCACGTGCTCTTCATCGACGCCCGCAAGCTCGGCCGCATGGCGGACCGCACGCATCGCGAGCTGACCGACGAGGACGTTGCCCGCATCGCCGGCACCTACCACGCCTGGCGCGAGGAGCAGGATGCGGGCGAGTACGCGGATATCGCCGGCTTCTGCAAAAGCACGACCCTGGAAGAGGTCCGCAAGCACGGTCACGTTCTCACCCCCGGCCGCTATGTCGGAGCCGAGGCGCAGGAGGACGACGGCGAGCCGTTCGAGGAGAAGATGAAAAGGCTTGTCACGCAACTGCGCGAGCAGCAGGCGGAGGCCGCGAAGCTCGACGCCGCCATCGCCAACAATCTTAAGGAGCTTGGGTATGGCGGGTGAATGGCCCAGGACTCCGCTGTCCGAGTTGACGGACCCAGAAACGCCTGTGACCTACGGCGTCGTCAAGCCGGGACCTGAGGATCCCGACGGCGTTCTGTTCATTCGCGGCGGAGACATTGCGGACGGCCGCGTGCTCACGGGACAGCTCCGCACAATCACACGCGAGGTGTCTGAACAGTATCGGCGTACGCAACTTCGAGGTGGCGAGCTCGTCATCTCCCTTGTCGGCAACCCCGGTCAGGTAGCTATCGTCCCGACTTCATTGAAAGGTGCCAACATCGCACGGCAAGCTGGCCTCGTGCGGCTTCGAGAAGATGTTGACGTGCACTTCGTGAAGTACTTCCTCGGCTCGCAGAACGGACAGGAATCGCTAGGCGCGCATTCGCTAGGATCGGTTCAGCAGGTCATCAATCTACGAGACCTGAAGACCGTCTTGATCCCTACGCCACCGCTCACCGAACAACGCGCCATCGCCCACATTCTCGGCACACTGGACGCCAAGATCGAGCTGAACCGGCAGATGAACGAGACGCTGGAGGCGATGGCACGGGCGCTCTTCCGGTCGTGGTTCGTGGACTTCGACCCCGTCCGCGCCAAGGCCGAAGGGCGCAATCCCGGCATTCCCAGGCCCCTCGCTGACCTGTTCCCTGAGTCCTTCGAGGACTCGGAGCTGGGGGAGATCCCTAAGGGGTGGAGGGTAGGTCATTTCGGCGATGTGGTGGAGCAGCTTCGCGACCAGGAGAACCCTCTCTCGTCGCCGGATGTGCTCTACCACCACTTCAGCCTCCCGGCCTTCGACGAGGGGCAGAGTCCAAAGATAGAGTACGGGGCAACCATCAAGAGTCTGAAGTCGCGCCTACCGACCGGAGTAGTTCTGCTCTCCAAGCTCAACCCCGAGATCGAGCGGGTGTGGTTGGCTGACGTATGCCCGGGCGAGCGATCGGTGTGTTCAACGGAGTTTCTGGTACTCCGCGCGCGGTCTCCGTTTACGCGGTCTTTCGTCTACTGTCTTGCGCGTTCGCCGTTGTTTCGTCAGCAGGTCGAGGGTCTTGTAACTGGAACTTCGAAGAGCCATCAGCGTGCCCAAGTAGATTCGATTCTTAATCTCGCAGCAGTCCTGCCCACTTCGTCCATCGCCGCAGCATTCGATCGCTCAGCGGATAGCTTGCTGGTGCGAACGCTCGAGTGTCGGCGTGAATCCCGGACTTTGGCCGCCCTGCGCGACGTGTTGCTGCCGGAGCTAATCTCCGGCGAGATCCGAGTCCGAGTTGGACACAAGGCGGTCCAGCCCACTGTCTGATGGTGACATCATTCACCGAGTCCGTCGTCGAGGAAGCG
>DATKBQ010000201.1:0-4324 GCA_035546375.1 Planctomycetota bacterium
CCGCTACCCCTCGCTCAAGGGGATCATGGGCGCGAAGAAGAAGCCGCAGGAGACGCTGTCCGTGGCCGACCTCGGGGTCGCGCCCGAGGAGGTGGGCGAGGCCGGCTCGCTGACGACGGTGCACGCCCTCTCCGATCCCCCGCCCCGCGGGGACAGCACGAGGATCGAGGACGAGGGCGACGCGGCCGAGAAGATCGTCGCGTACCTGGCGGAGAAGAAGCTCCTCTAGTGGCCGTCTTCGTCTTCGTCGAGCATCACGCGGGCGAGCCGAGCCGCAGCTCCCTCGGCGTCCTCGGGAAGGCCGCCGAGCTCTCGGACGAGGTGGTCGCCGTCGTCTGCGGGTCCGGCGTCCGGGAGCTGGCCGCCACGCTCGGCCGCTACGGCGCCGGCCGCGTCGCCGTCGCCGACGACCCCGCGCTCGAGGCGCCCCTCCCGCAACCGCGGGTGGACGTCCTCGCCACCCTCGCCGGGCGCGAGGGCGGCTTCGACACCCTGCTCTTCGCCGCCTCGGTCCTCGCGGCCGACGTGGCGGCCGGTCTCGCCGCCCGCCTCGAGGCCGGCCTGAACTGGGATCTCGTCGACCTCGAGCGGCGTGACGGCGAGCTCATAGGCAAGCGCCCGGCGCTGCAAGACACCGTGATCGTCGACGTCGGCTGGACGGGCGAGCCACGCCTCGGACTCTTCCGCTCGGGCGCCTTCGACCCTGTCGAGCGGGAGGGCGAGGCGAAGGTGGAGGAGATCCCGGTCGAGCTCGAGGAGTGGTCGACGAAGGCGGTCATGCTCGAGCAGGCGCACGAGGAGAGCGAGGGGCCGTCGATCGAGGACGCCGACGTGATCGTCGCGGGCGGGCGGGGCCTCGGCGGCCCCGAGAACTTCGCGCTCGTCGAGGCGCTCGCGCAGGCGCTCGGAGGGGCGGTCGCGGCCACGCGCGCCGTCGTCGACGCCGGCTGGTATCCCTACGCCAGCCAGGTCGGCCAGACCGGCAGGACGGTCGCGCCCAAGCTCTACGTCGCCTGCGGCATCTCCGGCGCGATCCAGCACAAGGTCGGGATGCAGAGCTCCGGCACGATCGTGGCGATCAACAAGGATCCGAACGCGCCGATCTTCGAGTACTCCGACCTCGGCGTCGTCGGCGACCTGCACGAGATCGTCCCGAAGCTGACGGAGCTCGTCCGGCAGCGGAAGGGCGGGTAGGAAGAGCCCGTGGCTGTGAAGCCGGCGGACTACCCGCCGCCCTTCGACGCGTCCGAGGCGATGGCACCGCCCACCGATCCGCCGGACGAGCGGATCGAGGTCGGAGTGCTGATCGTCGGCGCGGGCCCCGCGGGGCTCGCCTGCGCGATCCAACTGCGCCGGCTCCTGGAGGGGCGGGGCATGGGAGACAAGACCGTCCTCGTGCTCGAGAAGGCCGAGGAGGTCGGCTACCACGTGCTCTCCGGCGCGGTCATGGACCCGCGCGGCATGGCCGAGCTCTTCTCCGACTGGCGCGAGCGCGGCTGCCCGGTCGAGAGCGACGTCACCTTCGACTGCCTCGACGTGCTCTGGGCGAGCGGCAAGCGCACGCGCCTCCAGGGGCTCCTGCTCCCGCCGCCCTTGCGCAACGAGGGCAACGCGATCGTCAGCCTGTACCGAGTCGTGCGCTGGCTGAAGGACCAGGCCGAGGCCCTGGGAGCGGAGGTCTACCCCGGCTTCGCCGGCGCCGAGATCCTCTTCGAGGGCGAGGGTGGCTCCGCCCGCGTGGCCGGCGTGCAGACCCGCGACTCCGGCATCGCCAAGGACGGCTCCAAGAAGCCGAACTTCCAGCCCGGCATGGACGTGCGCGCGCCGGTGACCGTCTTCGCCGAGGGCACGCGCGGCAACCTGACCAAGCACCTCGTGCAGCGGCTGGCGCTGGAGAGCCCCGACAACCCCCAGGTCTACGCGACCGGCGTGAAGGAGATCTGGGAGATCCCCGAGGCGCGCGGGCGCGAGCTCCTGGGCAGCGTGATCCACACGATCGGGGCTCCGCTCGACGCCCATGGCTACGGCGGCGGCTGGGTCTACGGGATCGCCGGCAGCCGCCTGTCGATCGGCTTCGTGGTCGGCCTCGACCACACCGACCCGCGGCTCGACCCCCACGCGCTCTTCGTCCGCTGGAAGGAGCACCCCGCGATCGCGTCCCTGCTCGAAGGCGGCAAGATCGTGCGCTACGGCGCGAAGACGATCCCCGAGGGCGGCTACTGGGCGATGCCGCGCCTCTCGGGAGACGGCTTCTGCCTGGTCGGCGACGCGGCCGGCTTCCTCAACGCCGCGCGGCTCAAGGGCGTCCACCTGGCGATCAAGTCCGGGATGATGGCCGCCGAGGCGATCGCCGGCGCGCTGGCGAGCGGCGACACGTCCGCCGCGGGCCTCGCGCGCTACGGCGAGCTCTTCGAGGCCTCGTGGGCGCGCGAGGAGCTGTGGCGCGTCCGCAACTTCCGCCAGGCCTTCGACAGCGGCCTCTTCGCCGGGATGATCGACGCCGGCGTGCAGCTCGTGACCGGCGGGCGCGGCTTCGTCCGCCGCCGCAAGGGACACAAGGACCACGCCACCACGGCGCGCATCGAGTCCGCGCGGATGACCAAGCCGGCCTTCGACGGGAAGCTCGCCCTCGACAAGCTCACCGACGTCTACTGGTCCGGGGCGATCCACGACGAGGACCAGCCGAGCCACCTGGTGGTCACCGACCCGGCGATCTGCGTCGAGCGCTGCACGGTCGAGTTCGGCAACCCGTGCAAGGACTTCTGCCCGGCGGCCGTGTACGAGTGGCCGCCCGGTTGGCCGCCGCCGGGCGAGAAGGCGCCCGGGCCGGTGATCAACGCCTCCAACTGTGTGCACTGCAAGACCTGCGACATCGCCGACCCCTACGAGGTGATCGAGTGGGTGGTGCCCGAAGCCGGCGGAGGCCCCAAGTACATCGACATGTGAGCTCCGCTCCAAGCGCGGCCCGCCCCGCGCAGCGGACAAGCGAGCCCATACCCATGAAACTCACCGTGCACGAGCTGCCCCGGCGCCCGGCGCGCACCGATCTCCTGGTGCTCTTCGCGTTCGAAGGCGAGCCGCCGCGCGTGCCCGCGCCCGTGAAGCTCCCTCGCGCCGCGCTGAAGGGCTACAAGGCCGAGCAGCGCGAGGCGCGCCTGTGCGACGCGAGCGCCGGACCGGCCGAGCGCGTGCTGGTCGTGGGCCTGGGCAAGCGCGCGGAATTCGAGCTCGAGCGCCTGCGGAGAGCCTCGGCCGTGGCCGTGCGGCGCGCGGAGGCCGCCGGCTGCTCGAAGGCCACGCTGTGGGCGGACCGCGAGCTGTGCGCGGCGGCCGGCGGCGCGCGCGATGCCGCGCTCGCCTCGAGCGAAGGGGCGCTGATGGGCGCCTATCGCTTCCAGGAGTTCAAGACCAAGCCCAAGCCGGTGCGCCTGGGCTCGGTCTCGCTGGCCGGCCCGGGCAAGGAGTTCCGCGCCGGGGCCGAGCGCGGCCGCACCCTCGCCGAGGCGAACCTCTTCGCCCGCGATCTGCAGAACACGCCGCCCAACCGCATGCGCCCGCGCGACCTCGCCGACGCGGCGCGCAAGCTCTCGGCCCGCGGCGGCCGGGTCCGCTGTCGCGTCCTCGACGAGCGCGCGATGCGCTCGCTCGGGATGGGCGCGCTGCTCGCGGTGGCCCAGGGCTCGAAGGAGCCGCCGCGGCTGATCCACCTGGTCTACAGGCCGCGCCGGGGCGCCTCGCGCGGCCGCGTCGCCCTGGTGGGCAAGGGCCTGACCTTCGACGCCGGCGGGATCAGCCTCAAGCCGGCCGCGAAGATGTGGGAGATGAAGTACGACATGTCGGGGGGTGCCGCGGTGCTCGGCGTCTTCCACGCGCTGCGCTCGCTCGAGCTACCGCTCGAGGTGCACGGCATCGTGCCCTGCTCGGAGAACCTGCCCGATGCCGCCGCCGTGAAGCCCGGCGACCTCGTGCGCGCCATGAACGGCACGACGATCGAGGTCCTCAACACCGATGCCGAAGGCCGGCTGATCCTGGCCGACGCCCTGAGCTACGCCGTGCGCGAGGTCGAGCCCGACGTGATCGTGGACCTGGCCACCTTGACCGGCGCGGTGGTGGTGGCGCTCGGCCACGAGATGAGCGGGCTCTTCGCGCCGAAACAGGAGCTGCGCGACGCGCTGGCGGCCGCCGGTGAGGCCACCGGCGAGCGCCTCTGGCCGCTGCCGCTCTTCGATTTCCACCGCGAGCAGCTCAAGGGCGAGGTGGCCGACCTGCGCAACATCAACTCGCCCGACCAGGGCGGCGGCTCGAGCGCCGGCGCGGCCTTCCT
>DATKBQ010000202.1:0-3568 GCA_035546375.1 Planctomycetota bacterium
AGCGCGCCATCTTGAAAACCTCGTCCTCGAAGATTGCCTGCAGCGACGCGGCGACGTCGGCGTGGACCGGCTCGACCGGCTCCTCCTTCGCTCGGCGGGGCACGCCGACGGCTCGCTCGACGAGCGGCACCGCCGCCTCGAGCTCCGGCTCGACGAAGCGCACGAGCGCGTGCAACCGCACGCCGCCCCGGGGATCGCTCGCCAGCATGCCGCGCAGGGCGGCGACGAAGCGCGGTTCGCCGTAGGGGGCAAGGCCCATCACCTTGTACTCGGAGCCGAACGAGGGAAAGCCTAGGTAGCGCGTCACCAGGGTGTAGAAGAGCCCGAGCCCGTTCTCCCCCGGGACCTCGCGCAAGATCTCGAGCTGATCGCCGTCAACGACGCCGAGGGTGGCGTTGTAGTCCTCCCCCTTGCCGTCGACGCAGAGGAAGGCCGCGCGGTCACAGTCGGAGGTGTAGAACGCGCCGCCGGCGTGCGCCAGGTGGTGTCAGGCGGAGAGGAAGCGCGCGCGCGGAAAGAGCGCGCGCGCCGGGGCGAGGTAGTCGGCCTCCCAGCGCGCCGGCAGGAGCGCCGCGAACGCCCGGCTCCACGCCGACGAGCGCCGCCCGGTGCGGTCGAAGAGGCGCGCCTGGAAGTGCTTCTCGCCGAAGACGACCTCGTCCACCTCCGCCGCCTCGACGCCGCCGAGCGCCAGGCAGTCGGCGATCGCACGCGCCGGGAAGCGCCCGTCGTGCTTCACCCGCGTGTAGCGCTCCTCCTGCGCCGCCGCAACGATCTCCCCGCCGACCACCAGCGCCGCGTTCGCGTCGTGGCCGAGGAAGCCGCCGATACCGAGTGTGACGGCGCGGCTCATGGCGCCGCCGACTCGACCAGCTCGAGCTCGAACCCGCGCAACGGGATCCGGAGCCTCGATCGCTCCGGCGCCCTGCCGAGGGATTCCCCCGCGCTGCCCTCGGGGCGCACGTGGATCACTCGCTGCGCCGTGCCGGGCGCGATCTCGCTCGCGAGGTCTCCGTCGAGCTCGGGGTGGTAGTGCTCGAGCTGAAGAAGGAACGCGGAGGGCGCGACGACCGCCGTCCCGGGGCGCCAGAGCGCTCGCACCGCCTCGTTCGCTTCGCGCGTGTCCCGATGCCGCATGTAGGTCGCATCGTAGGTGTCGCGCACGACGCCCTGCCAGGCGAAGAGCGCATAGAAGAGCGCGACGGGGACGAGCGACCACCGTCCGGCGGCGCGCTCGATCGTGGCGATGCCGGCGGCGAAGAGCGCGAGCACGCCGGGTGCGGCGAAGAGCATAAGGCGGGTTTCGCCGTAGGGATAGAGGCCGAAGGCGCTCGCGCCCAGCGTCAGCGCGACCAGTGCGCAGGCGAGCGCGAGCAGGAGCGCACGTCGTCGAACGGTTCCGTCGCCGCGGGCGAGCCAGACGAGGCAGGCCGCGGCGAGCAGCAGCAGCCCGCCGCGCAGCAGGTTGAGAAAGTGACCGAGCCAGTGCTTCGAGCCGGCCAGGACGAACGCCAGCGAGCCGTCCCAGAACCGCGGCTGCCACCATTCCGCGAGCGACACGCTCTCCCAGCCCGCGCGGATCGATTCGGACACTGCAAACAGCGCCCCGAGCGTCGCTGCGGCCAGCAGGCCCCCAGCGCCGAGGAGCAGCGCATGACGGCGCCGCGTCAGCGCGTCGAGCTCGCGCCAGGGGATCCGAAATGCCGCCGCCGCGAGAACCGGCAGCGCCAGCAGCGCGCCCGGCGTGATCGCCAGCACGGCGAGCCACGCGCCCGCCACGAGCAGCGCCAGCGGACGCGCGGCCGCGGGATCGCGCTCGAACCGCACGTAAGCGACCAGGAGCGCCGCGCCGACGGCGGCGTCCCAGGTGTACTGCTTGGCCTGAGCCGCGTAGAAGAGCATCGGGCTCGAGAGCGCGCAGAGGAGAGCCCAGTGGATCGCCTCGCGCGGGCCGAGGAGCGCCCCCTGCCGCCGGGGAAGGGCGGCCGGCAGGAGCAGGAGCGCGAGCAGCCCGGCGAGCGCCGGCAGGCGCAGCGCGAGCTCGTCGTACCCGAGCCATCCTCCGGACGCCGACGCCAACCAGCGGAAGAGGAGCGGCACGGGCGTGTCGCTCGCGGCGCCGTCGCGCAGCAGGCGGACGACCCAGAGCTCGTCCAGCCAGAAGGTCTGTTCGAGCCGGCGGGCTGCGATCAGAGTCGCGAAGAGAGCGATCAGGAGCAGGGGAAGCTGCTGGCCCACGCCGATCGCCGCGTCCCGCGTGGGCGCCCTTCCGCTCATGGCCGGCGGGCAGCATAGCCGCGATCGATCCAGGGGAAATCCGGCGGTGCCGCGCACTTCGTGGCGTTGCCGCCACCGCTCCGCCCGGCGCCCGGATCGAGGCAGGTGCTCCAAGCGATTCCCTGTCGATCGGCGACCAGGGAATGCCGGGCCCAGAAGGCAGCTCGCCCGCATTGGATCGCGACCGTCGCCGCCAGCAGCCCCCACGCGACCCGTCGCAGCACGCGGCTGCGGGCCAGTGTCGCCGCCCACGCAGGCACGAGCACGAGCGCCGGACCGGCGAAGAGGGCGAAGCGGCCGAAGGCGTTCTCGAGCGGGCTCGCCGCCGGCACGAGTCCCCACAGCGCGACGAGCGCAACGCCCGTGAACCCCGCGAGCGCCAGTGCCGCGTTCGCTCCCTCCTCGCGCTTCCCCGTCCCGCGCGCCGCGACGGCTAGAGCGACGGCCAGCGCCAGGTGCGCCACGAAGAGGATCCATCCCGCGCCGAGCGAGCGCGGGCCCGCCAGATCGGCGAGTTGCCGCGCCATGCCCAGCCCAACTTCTCCCAGCGCAGCGGGGCTCGGGAGCAGGAGCGGATGGCTCCCCGACTGCCCGAGCACCGAGCGCACCGTCGCCCAGACGAGGAACGCGACGAAAAGCACGCCCCCGGTCGCCGCGAGCTCGCGCCGGCGCCCGGCCGCGTCCGCGCGGATCGCCCGCGCCGCGAGCAGCGCCGGCAGGAAGGCGACGGCGGCGCTGCGCGTGAGGAGGAGCGCGGCCGAGAGGGCGAGGAGGGTCGCGGCACGCCCGCCGCGCGCGACGGACGGGCCGTCGAGAGCGAGGAGCAGCGCCGCAGCGAGCAGCGCCATCGCCAACGACTCGGATCCCACCTGCCGCTGATTGAGCGCCAGGACGCTGGCGACCGCGATCGCCACGCCGGGCGCGAGCATCCGGTGCGGCTCTGCGCCCCGGAGAGGGCGCAGGAAGATCGCGGCCCAGAGCGCCGCCGACACGGCGAACGCCGCAGCCTGCGACAGCGCGAGAACGCCGGCCCGCGGCCCTGCCAGCGCCTGCCAGGGCGCGAGGTAGAGCGAGAAGCCGGGGGGCCAGAGATGGATCGGCTGGCCGCCGAACCAGCGGTAGCCCTCTCCGGCGAGCAAGGAGACCGACCCCTCCCAGTAGGCCCAGCCGTCGGAGGAGAGCACGACGCCGGGCCACTGGAAGACGGCCGAGAGCAAGAACGCCCACGCTGCGGCGAGCACGATGGGCAGCGCGCGGCTCACTGTCGGCGGCTTTCCGGCGTGCCGCTCCA
>DATKBQ010000203.1:0-14388 GCA_035546375.1 Planctomycetota bacterium
GCGGCAATCCCGCACGTCCGGATCTGTGGGGGGCCTGGGCGGGCAACCGCCCAGGTCTACCCGATGAATAGCTGCCGTACATGCCAGGCTCGCCAGGCTCGAGTCCGTCCGGCCCACGGAAGCTGGACTGCTGGATTCGAACGTCCGCGCAGCTCGTCGACGACAGACCCGGCATAGGCGGGGGGAAGGTAGGGTTCTGGCCATCACAGCGATCGAGCAGCACCGCGCCGGTGCAGTTCTCCAGCTTCCACGTCTCGGTCGATAGGCGGGATAGGACCACCTTTTGGGGAGCGTTGATCCCGCGCACGATGCCCTGGCCCTGCACCGTGGCGGCTCCGCTCGGCTGCCCGACGATCACGAGCGCCTTGTCGAGGATGAAGCCGCTGTAGGTGCCGGGGAACACGCGGATCACGTCGCCCGACGATGCCGCGTCGACCGCGGGCTGGATGTCGGTGAAGTGCACGCCCGGCCCGCCGTCGTCGTCGACGATCCAGGTGGCCTGCGCTCCTGCGGCTCCAGCGAGCAGAGCACTCGCGAGCGAAAGGGAGGAGAATCTTGCGACCTTCATCGAGCCCTCCTTTTCAGCGGCCAGCACCGCGGTGGTCGCGCCAGTATGCACCTTCTCGCCAGTTCGGTGTAGGGAGGGGCGAGCCAGCGCGGCGCGGAAGCGCACGGCTACCCCCCGACCCCTTCCTCCGGCGGCTCCAGGCCGAGCTTGCGGCAGGTGTTGCGCACGTGGCTGCCCTTCCAGAAGACGGTGGAGCAGGCCGGGCAGCGGTAGAAGGCGCGGTAGAGGCGCAAGACGTTGGCGGGGACGCGCTCGCGCAGGAGCCCGGCGTCCGTGCACCGCTCGAGCGGCACGTTGCAGCGGATGCAGCGCGTGAAGAGGCGCGCGCGAGTCTCGAGGCCGAACTCCTCGATGAGGATCGCGAGCTGGCGAACGGGATCGTCGTCGGAGAGCACGACCGCCAGCGCGGGCGAGGGGATCTCCTCGCCCAGGCGCGTGTTGCGCGTCACGAGCACCCGGCCGTCGGTTTCCGCGTGCCGCGCGGCGTCGCGCGTCGAGGCCCGCTCGTCCCACGCGGCGTCGTAGCCCAGGCAGCGCAGGTACTTCCCGAGCTTCACGAGCATGGCGTCGACCTGGAAGCGCGGCTCGGGGTCGCTCTGGAGCGCGCTCACTTGGCTTCCGCGGCGGGCCGGCCGACGAACGGGAGCATGCAGAGCGCCACGAACGCGACCCCCGAGCCGAAGGCGAACGGCGCCGAGGGGCTCACGTAATCCCAGAGCCAGCCCGCGAGCAGGCTCCCGGCGAGCATCGTCGCGCCGATCCCGAAGAAGTAGACGCCGAGCGCCGTGCCGCGCAGCGCGGCCGGCGCGAAATCGACCATCCACGCCCGCGCCACGCCCTGGGTCAGGCCCATGTAGCAGCCGTAGACCGGGAGCAGGAGCCAGATCCAGCCCGGTTCGAGCGCGGCGAAGCCCGCGTACACCACGCCGTAGATCAGCCACCCCGCGCCGATCAGCCGGCGGCGGCCGACGCGGTCGCTCCAGGATCCCGCAGGCCAGGACACGGCGGCGTAGGCCAGGTTGAAGAGCGCGTATGCGCTGGCGACGGCGACGTCGCCGAACCCCAGGTGCCGAGCGCGCAGGAGCAAGAACATCTCGCTCGAGTTCCCGATCGCGAACAACCACAAGAGGCCGGCCGCGCGCCACCATCCGGCCGGCAGAAGGCGCCACGCGCCGAAGAAGGTCGGCGTGTGCAGCTCGGGATCCGGCACGAGCCGCGCCACGCCGCGATCCCGCTTGCGCTCGCGGATCGTGAACGTGAGCGCCACGGCCGCCAGGCCGGGCAGCGCCGTGAGCGCGAAGATCTCGCGGTAGCGCCCTGGAAGCCAGAGCAGGAGTCCGACGGCCGCCAGCGATCCGCACAGCGCTCCCGCCGTGTCCATCGCGCGGTGGAAGCCGAACACCGAGCCGCGTTGGCCCCGCCCCGAGATGTCGGCGATCAGCGCATCGCGCGGCGCCGTGCGCACGCCCTTGCCGAAGCGGTCGAGCGTGCGCAAGACGAGCACGGCCGGCCAGGACCAGGCCAGCGCGATCAGGGGCTTCGCCGCCGCCGCGATGCCGTACCCGAGGCGGATGTAGGGCACGCGCCTGCGCAGGCGATCGGAGTGCCAGCCCGCGAGCGCCGTGACCACCGCGAGCACCGCCTCCGCGCTGCCCTCCACCGCGCCGAGCGCCAGCCCGCCCGCGCCGAGCGTCGCGAGGAACAGCGGGATCAGCGAGTAGGTGGTCTCCGCCGCGAAGTCGAGAAGGAAGCTGATCCAGCCCAGGCGCACGACTTCGGGCGGCAGCGGCTCGCGACCCGAGCCTCGCGGCGGCGCGGTCGTCGGCTCGACCATCGCGGCTTAGAATAGGCGGTCACGCGCGCCGAGCCGGCGCGAAAGAGCAGCCGCCATGTTCGAGATCCATCTCCCGCGACCTTGGAGCCGGCGCGTGCGAGTGCTCCCGCCGGTGATCGACGAGCCGTCGTGGCTCGAGCGCCGAGTCCTGCTCAAGGCGCTCGGCTTCGGCGGGCTCGCGGCAGGCCTCGGATCCTGCGGGATCTCGCTTGCGCAGGACCCCGAGTCCGCCGCCGCCGAGAAGAAGGGCTTCTCGCTCGACAGCTATCCCGCCTCGGGGCAGTGGGTCCCGAAGTGGGAGCCCGCCGGCGGCTCGAAGCTCTACCCCGCCGCTCGCAACGCGGCGTTCCGCGGCGGCCGCCCGCTGACCCCCGAGGATCGAGCCGCGACCAAGAACAACTTCTACGAGTTTCTGCCGGGCTCGGCGGGGCCGGTGTACAAGCACGTCGAGCGATTCCGACCGCGCCCCTGGACCGTGGAGATCGCCGGGCTGGTCGAGGAGCCGCGCACGGTCGACATCGACGAGGTCGCGCGGATCGCCCCGCTCGAGGAGCGCATCTACCGCTTCCGCTGCGTCGAGGCCTGGTCGATGGTCGTGCCGTGGACCGGCGTGCCGATGGCGGACTTCGTGCGTTGGTGCAAGCCGAAGGCCGAGGCGCGCTACCTACAGTTCACGTCGTTCCACCGCCCCGAGCAGGCGCCCGGGCAGAAGAAGGCGGCGCACTATCCCTGGCCGTACTACGAGGGCCTGCGGCTCGACGAGGCGATGCACCCGCTGGCCTTGGTCGCCACGGGGATCTTCGGCCACGGCCTGCCGGCGCAGCACGGGGCTCCGATCCGCGTCATCGTGCCGTGGAAGTACGGCTACAAATCGGCGAAGAGCTTCGTGAAGGTCGAGTTCGTGCGCAACGAGCCGCACACCTTCTGGAGCGACTTGCAGCCGAGCGAGTACCCCTTCCTCTCCAACGTCGACCCGAAAGTGCCCCATCCGCGCTGGTCCCAGGCGAGCGAGGTCGACATCGCGACGGGCGACCGGATCCCGACCGAGGTCTACAACGGCTACGCCGCCGAGGTGGCGGCGCTGTACCGATGATCTGTCTCCGCGACGGTTCACCACTTTGCCGTACACGACCCTTGCAGAGCGGGCTGCAAGGGCCGTGTAAGGCAAGGTGGTGAACTGTCGCGGAGATGATTCATCCGACCTGGCCGGGGGTGGCGATCTCGAGCTCGAGGGCGCCCTCGCGGTGGACGCGGCGGAAGGAGCGCACGCCCAGGCGCTGGCCGTCCGGCCCGGCGAGCCAGCGCTCGATCCGCGTGCGCAGGACCGGCTCCTGGGCGCGGTTGCCCCAGCCGCGGCCGGTCACGACCACCGCCCGGCGCACGCCGCGCACGCGCCAGGCGTGCAGCTCGCGCGCCAGGGCGCGCTCGGCCTCCGCGCCGCTCAGTCCGTGCAAGTCGAGCTGCGGCAGATGGTTAGGGCGATCAGGGGAAGGGGACATGGGGCTTTGCACGCTCCGAACAGCGCTCGCGGACCGCTTGCGTTAGCCTGTTCCCGTGCCGGGAGCGGCGTGGACCCTCGCGGGGCCGCGACGGCCGTGCTCCCAACCGTATCGACACCGGCCGTCCCCGGCCGCCCCGAAAAACTAGAAGAGAGTTCACAGCATCATGAAGAACACGATCCTCGGTCTGGCGCTCGCCTGCGTGACCTTCGCCTGCGCTTCCGAGAAGAAAGCCTCCATGGCTGACGCCCAGCCGGTGAACCCGACCAAGGTCGAGTGCAGCGGCGAGAGCAAGAGCGAATGCGGCACCAAGAGCGAGTGCACCGACATGAAGGAGAGCACCGGGACGAAGAAGGAAGGTTGCGACGCCTCCGCCGGCGCGAAGACCTGCCCGATGACCGGCAAGGTCCAGGGCTGATCGCGCGCCGCGATCCCATGGAATCGTTCGAGGAAGCGGGTCCAGCCGGACTCGCCTCCTCGTGTCTTCTGCGGTAGCCATGATCCGAGCGCAAGGACGCCAGCGATCCGCACGGCACCGCAAGGCCGCCGGCCTTGTGCTCGCGCTGGTCTTCCTCGCCGGCTCGCTCGCCGCCTCCGCGCACGCCGCCTTCACCGCGCACCGCCTGTGCCCCGAGCACGGCGAGTGGATCGAGTCCGGCGGCGCCCACGCGAGCGCCGCCGCCGCACGGCCGGCCGTCCCCCGGGCCCAAGACGACCACGGCTCCGACGCGGACGCTCAGTCCCACGAGCACTGCGCGCTGCTCGGCGCCGCGCGCGAACGCGCCACGCTCCTCGTCGACGGCGCGCATCCCGCCTGCGACCCCCCGGCGGTAGCGTCCGGATGGGTCTCCCCCGCATCGCCCCTGCCCGACGGCGCGCCCCTCGGATCGCCGGGCGCGCGCGGGCCACCTACGCGAGTCTGAGTGCAACGCGCGGCGTGCCCCCGCCAGGGCACGCCGGGGCGGCCGGCCTCGGGCCGGCTTGCCGCAGCGCCCGCGCCGGCGCCTTCTTGGCGAGCCGAGCGGGGCGCGACGAGCTTCCCCCCGGAGGCTTCTTCCGCGTGATCCAGACCCGTACTCGAAGTGAGCGACAATGCGATTCCGCCACTTGGCCGTTCTTGCAGCGGCCGTATCCCCCGTTCCCAGCGCCCGGGCCCAGGGATCCGGGTTCCAGACGCCCGGCATGCCGACCTTCGGCTACGCCGGCATCGAGAGTTCCCAAGCCACGCGATTCTCCAGCGAGTTCAATCCCGCGTTCTCCTTCGTCGTCGACGCCGTCGGCGACTACGTCCACTTCTCGGGGCGCTCGGACGACGGCTTCGACGCCGACCTCCGGGGGTTCGAGCTGGGCGGCATGGCCTGGGTCGACCCCAAGGCCTGGGCGTACTTCATCGGAGCGATGGAGGACGAGCAGCTCGCCATCGAGGAAGCCGTCCTGCACTACGTCGGCTTCGAAGAGAACTCGACGCTCCGCGCCGGCCGCTTCTTCATCGACTTCGGCAAGCAGATGCAGGTCCACGTGCACGAGCTGCGCACCGTCGAGCGCCCGCTGGTCCTGCGCGCCTACCTCGGCGAAGAGGTCAAGGGCGACGGCATCCAGTGGGACGACTGGCGCCCGGTCGGCGAAAAGACCGCGGTGCGGTGGTCGATCGGAGCCTTCTCCTCCCTCTTGCCCGAGGAGGACGAGTTCCTCCCCGACCCCGCGAAGGCCGTCGACGAGCGCAAGGACATCCAGGACTTCAACTTCACGGCCCGCGTCACCGGCTTCACCGACCTCTCCGACAACGCCATCCTGCAGCTCGGCGCCTCGGCGCGCGTGGTCCCGGACTACTCCGTGGAGTTCGAGGCCACCGGCGACACCGAGGAGGGTCTGGAGAACACGGTGTGGGGGCTGGACGTCACCTACGGCTGGGTCGACGACACCGGCCAGCGGCGCTGGACCCTCGGGGCGGAGTACCTGCTCAACACGGGGGACACCGGCGCCGACAACCCCGCGCCGGGCACGGTCGACGTGCTCGACGACACGGTCGGCGGCTACTACGCCTTCGTCGACTACGCCTGGAGCCGCTACAACAGCGTGGGCTTGCAGTTCAGCGCCGTCGAGCTGCCCGACCTGGCGGAATCCGACCTCTCGGAGACCGAGATCTACTTCACCCACTCGTTCTCCGAGTTCCAGCGGCTGCGCTTGGGCTTGGCCGCGATCGACACGGAAGACGAGGACGCCTTCCGCGTCGCGATCCAGTACACCGCGGTCCTCGGTGCCCACGGTCACGGCATCAACTGGTAGCCAGAAAGAGGCCCGACCATGATCAACGGAATCCAATCGTTCCTGTGCGCCCTGGCCCTCGGCTGGACCGCGGCCCCGGCCGCCACCCCGCTCGGCGCGGACAAGCTGAAGGTCGTCGCGACCATCCCCGACCTGGCGGACATCGTCCAGGAGATCGGCGGCGACCGCGTCGACGTCACCACCCTCACCCGCGGTCGAGAGAACCTGCACTTCGTGGTGGCGCGCCCCTCGCACCTGGTGGCGATGAGCCGCGCCGACATGTTCGTCCAGGTCGGTCTCTCGCTCGAGGCGGCGTTCGTCCCCGGTCTCCTCGAGCGGGCACGCAACGACGACATCTGGCCCGGACATCCGGGCTTCGTGAACGTCTCCGAGGGCTGGGAGCCGATCGAGGTGCCGACCTCCCTGAGCCGGCGGGCCGGCGACCTGCACCCGCACGGCAACCCTCACATGAACCTCGACCCGCGCGCGGGCGAGTTCATGGCCAACGCGATCCGCGACGGGCTTACGCGCCTGGATCCCGGATCCGCGGAGCTCTACGAGAAGCGACACCAGGCCTATCTGCAGAAGCTGGCGCAGGCGAAACAGCGCTGGGACCGGTTGGCGGCGAGCTTCCGCGGGAAGAGGGTCGCCGTCTACCACCTGGAGTACAACTACTTCGCCCGTTACTACGAGATGGAGATCGCCGACGCGATCGAGTTCCGACCCGGCGTGCCGCCCACCCCGAACCACCTCGCCCGCGTGATCGCCGGCATGAAGGAGAAAGGCGTCAAGGTGATCCTGATCGCTCCTTGGTCGCGGAACGGCGACGTCGAGCGCGTGGCCGCTGCGACGGGCGCCAGGATCGTGGAGGTTCCCAACCAAGCCGGAGGGATGCCGGGCGCCGACACCTGGATCGGGATGATGACCGTGATCCACGAGAAGCTGGCCGCGGCCTTCGGCGCGGGCGGGTCGGACGGGTAGCGGGTGCAGGAGCTGTTGCGGCTGGAGGGCGCCAGCTTCGGCTATGGCGCCGACACGGTGGTCGCCGGCGTGGACCTCGTCGTACGCGCCGGCGACTTCATCGGCATCGTCGGGCCGAACGGCTCGGGGAAGACGACCCTGTTCCGGGGGATGCTGGAGTTGATCCCGCCCCTTTCGGGACGGGTCGAGCGCCACGTCCAGGCCATCGGCTACGTGCCGCAGCGCGACGCGCTGGATCCGATCTACCCGCTGTCGGTGCGCGAAGTGGTGGAGATGGGGGCCTTCGGAGGGCTGAGAGGCCTGCGCCGGCTGGAGCGAAAGCACCGCGAACGCGCGCGCTCACTCCTCGAGCGTGTTGCGCTCGGCGCCGAGGCAGCCTCGATGTTCACGGCTCTCTCGGGCGGTCAGCGCCAGCGCGTCTTGATCGCGCGCGCGTTGATGGTCGAGCCGAAGCTGCTCCTGCTCGACGAGCCTACCAGCGGCGTCGATCGACAAGTCGAGATCCTGATCCTGGAGCTCTTGCAGGAGCTCAATCGCGAGGGACTTGCGATGCTGCTCGTCAGCCATCAGCTCGGCTTGCTGCGCCAGAGCGTGCGCCAGGTGTTCCTGGTCAGCGACGGCCGCGTGCGCGCCGGATCGCCCGACGAGCTTCTACAAGTCAACAGCCTCGAAGGCACGCATCCCGGCGGCACGCTCCAACCCCAGAGGGACTAGCCCATGGACATCTCCTGGGCCGATCGCCTGAGCCTCTTCGGCCCCGCGCTCTCGGCCGCCTTGCTCGCCGGCCTGGTCTGCCCGTTGGTCGGATCGCTCCTGCACCTGCGCCGGACGAGCTTCTACGGGATCACGCTGCCCCAGTTCGCCTCGGCCGGCGTGGTCTTCGGCTTCGTGCTCCTCCCCTGGTGGATCGCCCACGTCGGCCTGGGAAGGTTGACGGTCGATGCGGCGCTGTCCGACTCGCACGCGGCGATGAACTATCACATCGTCTGGGCCTCCCTGTTCACCTTCGGCGGATTGCTGGGGCTGGTGTGGTTGGGTCGGCGAGGGGGCAGCGAGGTGGGGCGGGTGGCCGCCGCCTTCGCCCTGGCGAACGCCGCGACCTTCGTCTTCGGGCGGATCTCGCCGATCGGTCGAGCCTTCGTTGACGAGCTGCTCCAGGGCGAGATCCTCGGCGTGGGACCCCACGAGCTGGAGACCGTCGCCGTGGTGTTCGGCGCCGTGCTGGTGCTCCTGTGCTTGTTCCGCCGCGATCTCCTGGTGACGAGCTTCGATCGCGAGTTCGCGCTCGTCCTGGGCAAGCGCGTGCTCTCGTTCGAGGTGCTCCTCAACGTGCTCACGGGCGCGACGATCGCCGTGGGCACGATCACGCTGGGTCCGACGATCCTCTTCGGCCTGCTGGTCGTTCCTCCCCTGGCCGCGCGCGCCTGGGCGAGCTCGATGTCGGCCTACTGGCTGCTCGCGCCGATCTTCGGGCTCCTGGCGGTGCTCGGCGGGGTCGTAGCGTCCTTCGAGCTGGACCTGCCCCTGGGAGCCGCCGTCGTCGGCGCCGCCGGGCTGCTGCTCCTGCCCAGGCCCTCGATGGCGCGCGTGATCAAGGGCGCCTGGACCGCGCTCCATCGCGGCCGGCAGTCCGCGCGGGCTTGAGCCCGCGGCGGGGCATGGCACTGCTACAATCGGGCCGCTCGCAGGACGGCAGAAGCCCCAGGCAGACCCCTTTCCCCCAGGAGCGAACCATGCACCCGAGAATCCACACCATGCAACGCGCAGCCGCCGGGGCACTCGGCGCCGGCGCGATCCTCGTCGCGCTCGCGGTCCCCTCGAGCGCGCAGACCTACAACTTCGACGGTTGCGGCACGATCATCCAGGGCGTCACCTGTCCCAAGCTCTTCCGCGACACCGCGAACAAGCTCTGGCTGCTCCAGAGCTTCGGCAGCTTCCAGGTCGGCGACTACGTCCACGTGACCGGGATGGCCGATCCGAGCTGCATCTCCATCTGCCAACAGGGAAACGGGTGCATCGGGAACAACACGATCGCCCTCTGCCCGCCGGATCCCTCCAAGCCCTTCTGCTTCTGCGACAGCGGCGCGCCGTGCGGCAACAACGACCCGAGCGCGGGCTGCGCGAGCTCCGCCGGCGCGGGCAGCCGCCTGCGGGCTGAAGGGACGGCCAGCGTCGCGGCGGACGACCTGCTCTTGACCGCCTCCCAGATCCCGGCCAACAAGTTCGGGCTCGTGTTCACGGGCATGACCCAGGTAGCAGCGATGCCCTTCGGCGACGGCCAGCGCTGCGTCGGCGGCATGCTCTTCCGCTTCCCGGTGCGCAACTCGGGGGGCGCGGGCGTCGTCGTCGAGGGTCCGATCGTCGGCCACGCGAACGCCAACTTCCCGCCGGCCGGCCAGATCCAGGCCGGTAGCACCTGGAACTTCCAATTCTGGTACCGCGACCCCAACGGCCCGTGCAACGGCGGCTTCAACCTCTCGAACGCCGTCGCCGTCGCCTTCACGCCTTGAGCAACGTAGTTCACATGATGAAGACCTTCCTCACGTTCGCGTTCGGCGCTCCGCTCCTCACGCTCGCGCTGCTGGCGCAGGACGGGGCCGCTCCGAAGCCGGCCGAGGGCGCCAAGCCCGGGGCCGACCAGGCGGTGGTCGACGCGCAGCGGCCGTCGTACCCGCTCGCCACCTGCGTCGTCAGCGGCGAGCCGCTCGGGGGCGAGCACGGCGAACCCGTCGAGTACGTCAAGGACGGGCGCCTGCTGCGGCTGTGCTGCAAGATGTGCGCGAAGGACGTCGACAAGAGCCCGGCCGAGTTCATCGCCAAGGTCGACGCGGCGGTGATCGCGGCCCAGAAGCCCACCTATCCGCTCGAGCAATGCCCGGTCAGCGGCGAGAAGCTGGGATCGATGGGCGAGCCGCTCGACCACGTGTACGGCACGCGGCTCGTGCGCTTCTGCTGCAAGGGCTGCATCAAGGGCCTGAACAAGGACCCGAAGAAGGTTCTGGCGCAGATCGACGAGGCGCTGATCGCCCAGCAGAAGGCCAGCTACCCGCTGTCGACGTGCGTGATCTCCGGGGAGGACCTGGACGCGGAGGGCGGCGCGCCGGTGGACTTCCTCTACGGCGTCCGGCTGGTGCGCTTCTGCTGCAAGCAGTGCATCGGCGAGTTCAAGAAGGATCCCGACGCGCACCTCTCGAAGCTCGACGCCGCCCGCGCGAAGGGGCCGGCCAGGTAGGCCGGCATACTTCGCGGTCCCTGCCGTGCCGGGGGGCGGCTCGCCCCCCGGCTCCGTGCGCGTCGAGCGCGGGGTGCCGCCACTCCTGCAGGCTCCAGCGGGCTCGCGCGCGCCCGCCTCATCCGCCGCCGCGCACCTCGAGCAGCTCCACGTCCAGGACGAGCATCGCTCCGGGTGCGATCACGTCACCGAGGCCCGCGTCGCCATAGGCGAGCTCCGGCGGGATCCGGATGCGGCGCTTGCCCCCCGCGCGCATCCCTTGCATGCCCTCCTCCCAGCCGCGGATCACCTGACCGGTGCCGAGCGTGAACTCGACCGGCACGCCGCGATCGTAGGTGGAGTCGAACCTCGCGCCGCCGGCGACCCACCCGATGTAGTGCACCTGCACACCGGAGCCGTCGACCGCCTCCGCGCCTTCGCCCAGCCTCAGGTCCTCGTAGGTCGCCCCGGAGGGCGTGGTGACGACCGGCGGCGAGGGCACCTCCACCGGCCGGTTGAAGCCGGACGTGGAGCATGCGCCCAGCCCCAGGGCGAGACCGAGGATCGGCAAGCGTAGTTTCATCGGCGCTCCCTCCAGCGCGGGTCGGGTCGAGAGATCGAGTTCCAGTCTAACGCGACTCCGCTCCCGCCCGACGCTCGCGACTCGCGCCCGGGCGGAGCAACCGGACGATCATGAAGGTCCTGACACGGTTGAGCCGAGCTCAAGGGTTGGCAAGGACGGCCGCGATGCAGGCGACGTCGACGATGTCGTCGGCGCTGCAGCCGCGCGAGAGGTCCATGAATGGCCGCGCCAGCCCCTGGACCAGCGGACCGAGCGCCTTGGCGCCAGCGAGCCGCTCGGCCAGCTTGTAGCCGATGTTCCCCGAGTCGAGGTCGGGGAACACGAGCACGTTCGCGCGGCCGGCGAGCGGCGAGTCCGGCGCCTTCTTGGCGGCGACCTCCGGCACGATCGCCGCGTCCACTTGGAGCTCGCCGTCGCTGGAGAGCATCGGGGCGCGCCTCCGGAGCAGCTCGGCCGCGCGCTGCACCTTCGCGACCCGCGGGTGGTCCGCCGAGCCCTTGGTCGAGAAGGAGAGCAGCGCCACGCGCGGCGCGTCGCCGACCAGGCGGCGGTGGCTCTCGGCGGAAGCCACGGCGATGTCGACGAGCTGCTCGCTGGTCGGCTCGGGCACGACGCCGCAGTCGGCGAAGGTCAGCACGCGATCCCGGAAGACCATCAGGAAGCACGACGAGAGCGTCTGGCAGCCCGGGGCGAGCCCGATCACCTGGAGACCGGCGCGCAGGATCTCGGGCGTCGGCGAATCGCTGCCGCTGACCCCTCCGTGGCAGTCGCCCGAGCGCACGAGCATCGCCCCGAAGACGTTCGCCTCGAGCACGCGCGAGCGCGCTTCCTCGAGCGTCAGGCCCTTGTGCCGCCTCAGCTCGAAGAGTTCCTGGGCGAAGCGCTCGGTGCGCGGGTCGCGCGACGGCCGCACGACCTCGACGCCGCTCGGCACGCCGCCCATGCGGCCGGAGTCCACCAGGACCGGGACGCACAACCCCTCCGAGTGGAGCTTCCCGGCCGCCTGGCGCACGCGTGGATCGTGGGACTCGGGCAGGACGATGCGCCGCGCGAGCCTGCGCGCCTTCTCGTGCAGCTCGAGCAGGACGTCCATCAGAGCGGGGTGCGCTCGAGCACCGCCTCGGGCACGTCCAGCACCAGGCGCAGGAGCGCCAGGCCGTGGGTCTTGCCTTGGGCGTCGGTGCGCAGCGACGCGGAGCCGCCGCCGCCCAGGCTGTCGGTCAGGACGAAGTTGATCACGCGCAGGTTGTCCGCCGTGTAGCGCTTGACGGCGCCGCGGTTGATCGCGCGCATGTGCTCGCGCACCCGCTCCGCGCTCAGGTGCTCGAGCAGGTAGGCGTAGGCCGCGTCGGAGCGCGCCATGACGCCGACGTTCGAACCCTCGCCCTTGTCGCCCGAGCGGGCGGTCGCGATGCGCGAGAGGAAGACGTCGGGCATCGCTCGCTCTCCTCAGGCCTCGAACACGCTGACGCGCGTGTCGATCCGGGCCTTCGAGACGAGCGCCGGCCAGAAGCCGATGATCTCCGCCGGCTTCGGGCGGCCGCCCGCGAAGCCGGTCACGCCCGGGGGGCCGCTCGTGACCAGCGGAGCGATCTCCATGCCGAAGCGCTCGATCTTGTCGCGCTCGCGCCCCTTCACGCCCAGCCGCAGGACGATCTCCGGCGGATCGAACGGCGGCCCGACGTCGATGCCGGCGTGGCAGACGTTCGCGCCGACGTACTCGACCAGCTTCTCGGAATCGGGGAACTCGACCCCGTCGAAGGCCAGGCGCTCCCAGACGATCGCGCTGCAGAGCCTGGCCTTGTCGAGCGCCTCCGGCCCGGAGACCGTGAGCTGGCCGAGCGCCTTCCAGCCGTCGCGGTAGGAGATCGAGACCTTGTAAGTGTCCGTTGGCGGCGAGCCGCGGGCCCCGCGCACCTGCACGCGGTCGCCGCCCAGGTCGACGAGCTCGAAGCTGGTGAAGTCGGCGACGACGTCCGGCGTCAGGTAGCGGTGCGGATCGCCCATCTCGTAGACGAGCTGGTGGCGCACGCTGTCCGCGGTGACCATGCCGCCGGTCCCCGGGTGCTTGGTGACGACGAAGCCGCCGTCGGCCGAGGCTTCGACGATGGGGTAGCCGACAAGGGCCAGGTTCGGGGCGTCGCGCCAGTCGGTGTAGTTGCCGCCGGTGCACTGCGGCCCGCACTCGACGATGTGCCCGGCGATCGTCCCCGCGGCGAGCCGATCGTGGTCCGAGGGACGCCAACCGAACTCGTGCACCAGCGGCCCGAGCACGAGGCCCGGGTCGGTGACGCGGCCGGCGATGACGATCTGCGCCCCCTCGGCCAGCGCTTCGGCGACGGGGAACGCGCCGAGGTACACGTTCGCGCTGGTGACGCGCTCGCGCACGCCGGCGAGCGGCTCGCCGGTGTCCATGTTGTCGAAGCGCTCGCCCGCGGCGAGCAGCTCGTCGAGCCGCGGCAGGATGTCGTCGCCCTCGATCACGGCCACCTTCATCCCGCGCGCACCGCCGCGGCGCAAGACCTCGAGCAGCGCGTCCTTGCAGGCGTGCGGGTTGACGCCGCCCGCGTTGGCGACGACGCGGATCCCCTTCTCGAGGAGCTCGGGCAGGATGCGCTCGACCATGCGCACGAAGTCGGTCGCGTAGCCGGCGGATGGGTCGCGCGAGCGCTGCTTCTGCATGATGCTCATCGTGACCTCGGCCAGGTAGTCGAGCGTCAGGTAGTCGAGCGGTCCCCCGCGCACCAGGCGCACCGGTCCGAGGATCGAGTCGCCCCAGAAGCCCTGGCCGTTGGCGACGAGCACGGTCTTCTTGTCGGGCATGCGGGGAGGCTCTCCGGCGGGCGCGCCAGTGTAGGGCGCGCGGGCAGCCCGGCAACGCCGGTCGACTGCTCCGCGCCGCAGCACTTAGAATCGCTGAGCTTGGAACCCCTGGTCCTGGTCACCGGCTTCGGCGCCTTCCCCGGCACGCTGCGCAACCCCAGCCGCGAGATCGCGCTCGCGCTGGAGCTCGCGCCGCCGCCCGGCCTGCGCGTGCGCGCGGCCGAGCTGCCGGTCAGCTTCGAGGGTGCCCCGGCAGCGCTCGAGGCCCTGCTCGATGCGCTCGCGGCGGATCCGCCGGCGCTGATCCTCGGCCTGGGAGTCCAGCGCGCCGCGAGCTTCCGGCTGGAGCGCCGCGCGCGCGGCAGCCTGCGCGGCGAGCGCCTCGACGCCGACGGCCGGACGGCCAGCGAGCTGGCGATCGAGGCCGGCGAGGAGCTGGCGACCGAGGTCGAGCTGGAGCCCCTGTTGCAAGCCCTGCGCGAGGCCGGAGCGGGCGAGGTGGAGATCTCCGACGACGCCGGCGGCTACGTGTGCGAGCGCACCTACCACCGCCTGCTCGCCTGCGGCCGCTCGCTCTCCGTGCCGGCGCTCTTCCTCCACGTCCCGCCGGCCGAGGCGCTGGAG
>DATKBQ010000204.1:0-21219 GCA_035546375.1 Planctomycetota bacterium
GCCCCGGCGACCTGTGCGAGCGGTCGATCAGCGGCCCGATCTTGAAAGGGCGGACAATCGGAAGGACGGCGCATCTATCGCGGGATGCGATCTCGAGCGCGTCCGAGCGGCAATCGAGCCTCGGACGGCGCGCACGGCGAGCTGCGTCGACGGCGACAACGGGTGCAGCGCTTCCGCGCGCGCTTGGAAGCGGGGTGGCAGGGGCCTCACCGCTCGAAGACCCTCGATACCGGCAAGCGGTGCACCGGCTGAACGCGCCGGCGCCAACCGAGCGCGTGTGCGGCCGGTGCACGCGCCGAGCGGGGTCTACCGGGGCTCCGCCCGAGCCCGAAGCGCATCGCTGGCCGCTGGACTTCGACGGCCCGGACAAGACTCCCGGAAACCGATGCACGCGCCGCGCCTGCAGGCGCGGCTGCGACACAGGCGGCGCTGCGCGCGTGCCGCGACCTACCCGGCGGTCGTCTCGGTCATCGCGCGGGCCGAGCGCGAGGCCTGGTTGCCGGCGGTGCCGGTCTTGTGGCCCGGGTCGACCCAGGAGCGGCTGACGTCGGCGCGCGGGAAGAGCTTGCGCTCGAGGCGGTTGTAGACGTCGAAGACGCGCGCCTCGAAGAGGCCGAGCTTGTCGAGGCGGCCGTCGCGCAGGCGCTTCTCGGCGCGGCGCTCCCACCAGCCGAGCTTGCCGCGCGCGAGGCCGTAGGAGAGCGTCACGTAGTGCTGGTAGAGCTTGCGCTTCTCGGCCACGTGAGGGGGAATCTTGCCGGGCCAGGTCTCCTCGAGGTGGTACTCGCCGATCGAGCCCCACTCGACCAGCGAGCGCGGCGGCTGGTAGCCGAGGTCGATCGCCTTGTCCCACATCGCCGTGCCCGGGATCGGCCGGTACGGCCACACCGTCGGGCGCGCCCGCGGGCAGGCGACGTGCAGGCGCCGGCACTGGTCGATCGTCGCCAGCATCGACTCGGGCCCCTCGCCCGGATAGCCGATGATGTAGGTCACCGACGAGCAGACCCCGCGCCGGTCCATCTCGACCGCCGCGGCGATGTTGTCGTCGCCGTGGATCGGCTTGCCGATCTGCTCCATCATCCCGTCGGAGCCCGCCTCGGCGCCGATCTCGGCGATGTACATGCCCGATTCGGCGAGCATGTCGAGCACCTCGCTCTTGTACGAGAGGATCGAGTGCGTCTCGATGAAGGCGTTCCAATGGAAGCGCAGGCCGCGCTTCAGCATGCCCTCGGCGAACTCCTTCGAGCGCTTCTGCAAGACGCCCCAGTTCGCGTCGTGGAAGCGCACGACGTCGAAGCCCCAGCGCTCCTTCAGATCCTGGAGGTCGTCGAGCATGCGCTCGGCCTCCATCGCCTTCCAGCGCCGGTCGGTGACGATCGGCGAGCAGCAGAATGTGCACGGCTCGGGGCAGCCGTAGCTCGAGAAGTAGGTGATCCCGAAGTACGGCTTGCGGCTGCCGATCGCGGGAGGAGTCGGCATGCGCAGGATGTCGCGGTGGCTCTCGGCGCGCAGTTGGTGCGCGCGGTAGGGCTCGATGTCGATCAGGTGCCAGGGGACGTTGAGGATCCGGTCCCAGCCGACGACGGCGCGCTTGGCGGTGCGCACGACCCCACCCTCGCGCCACAGGGCCAGCCCCTCGATGGAATCCAGCGGCTCGCCCGCGTCGATGGCGCGCACGACGTCGCGGAAGGTGAGCTCGCCCTGGCCGAGCACGACCGCGTCGTAGAGACCCGTGCCGAGCTGCAAGTCCGGGCGGACCGAGGCGAACCAGCCGCCGACGATCATCGGCAGCTTCGGTTGGCGCGCCCTGATCTTGCGGGAGCAGTAGAACCCGTCGGTCACCATGTAGCCGAGGATCCCGGTGGTCGCGTAGAGCAGCGCGCCCTCGCAGGCTTCGAGCACGCGCCGGTGGGCCTCCTCCTGCCCGTACAGGCTGCCGTCGATGATCTCGACCTCGTAGCCGTCCTGGAGCGGGAAGGCCGAGATGGTCAGCATCTCGAGCGGCAGGAGATCGCGGCTCGACGGCGGGCCGAACGACGTGTCGACTTGCTGAGGCTGGTAGAGGACCAGCTTCTTCTTGCTCATCGGGGGGAACTCTCACACGGTGCGGGACGAGGGTGGTTGGACGCAGACAGTCTACATCGCCCGCAGGAGCCCCCCGGCCCAAGCCCCGCGCGAACGCACGTAGAATCGCCGATCCGGGCCAGGGGAAGCGCTCGCACGCCTCGTGCGTGTGGCAGACCCGGGCTTCTGAGCCCGCTCAGAGCTCGACGGCCTGCGCCAGGCCGCGGCTCCAGGCCGCCGCTTGGCGCAGCGCCAGGACCAGGTTGCGCGGCGAGGCGACGCCCTTGCCCGCGATGTCGAAGGCCGTGCCGTGTGCGGGGCTCACACGCAGGTACGGCAAGCCGGCGATCACGGTCAGGCCGCCCTCCGGCGCGAAGAGCTTGACCGGGATGAAGGCTTGATCGTGATAGAGCGCGAGCACCGCGTCGAACGTCCCGCGCGAGGCCATCAGGAAGACGCTGTCGGGCGAGATCGGCCCGGCGACGTCGATTCCCTCCGCGCGCGCCAGCTCGGCGGCCGGCGCGAGCGTCTCCGCCTCCTCGGAGCCGATCAGCCCGCCCTCGCCGGCGTGGGGGTTCAACCCTGCGAGCGCGAGGCGCGGCCGCGCGAAGCCCCAGCCGCGCAGGGTCTCGTCGAGCAGGCGCAGGTGGTCGAGCACGCGCTCGGCGCTCAACGCCTCGATCGCGCGGCGAAGCGGCAGGTGGCGCGTGAGCAGCATCACCCGCAGCGGCCCCGCGACCGCGATCATCTGGAAGCGCTCGCAGCCGGCCCATCGGCCGAGCAGCTCCGTCTGCCCCTCGACGTGCTCCCCGGCGAGGTGCAGCGCCTCCTTCGAGACGGGGCCCGTGACCAGCGCGTCCAGGAGCCCTTCGGATGCCATGCGGGCGCCGGCGCGAAGGGCTGCGAGCGCCGCGGCGCCGGAGTTCCGCTGGGCCCGGCCGAGGTCCCACGTCCCCTCTACAGGCGTCTCGATCCAGGCGGCGCCCTCGAGGGCCTCCAGCTCAGCGCGCGACGTGTCCCTCGCCAGCGGAACGTCCGTCGGTCGCAGCGCCGCGGGTCCGAGGACGATCACGCGCAGCTCCTTGCGCACGCGCTCGTCGCGCAGCGCCGCGACCGCGATCTCGGGACCGATCCCGGCCGGATCGCCGATCGTCAGGCCGATCCGCGGCGGATTCGCGGCGCGCGGCGGACTTCGCTCCGGTGTTCCCATGATTGGGCGAGTGTAGCGGCGCAGGGGTGACGACGCGTCGCGCGGCCGGACCGGAGTGGACACGCAAAGCAAGCTTCCGTGCGAGCCGAGGACGCGCCGCGCCGATGGCGCGGCTGCGGCACATGCGCCGGCCCGCGCCCGAACCCGATGGACGCGCCGCGCCGGTAGGCGCGGCTGCGGCACATGCGCGCTAAGCGCGCGTGCCGCTAGCGCCTGGGGTCGGCGGAGAGCTCGTTCGCGTGCCAGAGCCAAGCGAGGAGCTCGGCGACGGCAGAGTAGACCTCGACCGGGATCTCCTCGAAGGGCTCGCAGGCGCCGAGGAGCTGCAGGAGGTCGGGGTCCTCGCGCACGGGGACGCCGTGCCGCTTGGCCACTTCGAGGATGCGCTCGGCGAGCGCGCCGCCGCCGGTGGCCACGACGCGCGGTGCCGGATCGAGCTGGCGCTCGTAGCGCAGCGCGACGGCGCGCTTGGGGCCCTCGCGGCCGTGTTCGGTCCCGCTCGCCATCCCGTCTCAGCCCGAGAGGTCCATCAGGTGGTGGTCGCGCAGGAAGCGCACGTCCATCGCGTCCATCTCCACGCGCAGCTCCTCGGGGGCGGCGCGCTGCACCGAGAGCGAGACGCGCCTGCCGCCGAGCGCGAGACGCGCCTCCAGCTCGTGCGCCATCGAAGCGAGCAGCGCGAGCGTGGAAGGCCGCGAGGCGAGCACGCGCACCGCGACGGCCCCCGGCCGGGCGATCACGTCGGCGCGCACCGCTCCCGTGCCGCTCAGCTCGAGCGCGAGCGTGAGGCGGTGCACGTCGATCTCGTCCCCGGCGGCGGTCTTCTGTCGGCCGCCGTCCCCCAGGCGTCGCGCGAAGACGTGCGCCGTGGCGAACCGCTCGCCGTCGAGCAAGGGCAGGCTCCAGTGCAGCGGCTCGCGTCCCTCCCGGCGCGCGAGCTCGAGCAGCTGGTCGGCCTCGATGCCGGCCAGCGCGCGGGCCACGGCTTGGCGCACGGGCCCCTCCTCGAAGGCCTCGAATGCGGACAGGAGCTGGCCCTTGAGGTCGCGCGCGATCAGCTCGAGCTGCCGCCCGGCGCGCCCGGCCGCGCGCGCGGGATCGCGCTCGGGCAGCTCGAGCAGCAGGCGCAGGAGGCGCTCCTGTTCGGGCGCGCTCAGCTTCTCCAGTGCCGGCCCCATGCGGCGCTCGAGCGCCGCCAGGTGCTGCGCGGCCTGGGGCAGCCGCGAGAGCGCCAGGCCCAGCAGCCTGGCCAGGTCCCTCGGGATCGCCGCTGGCTGCCCATCAGCCCCGAGCCACCGAGCCAGAAGTGTTTCGGCGTCTGGGCTCCCCTTGCCGCCGCCGAGCACCTCGAGCAGGGCCTGGCGGAGGGCGCCGGCGAGGCCCGCGGCGGCGCCGTGCCCCGATCCCGAGCCGACGGCGGCCGAGAGATCCGCGAGGAGCGCCTCGCGCAGCGCCGGCGCCAAGCCGGGCGAGGCAACCTCGGCGTGCGGCGCGAGCCGCGCGACCCGGCCCTCGTGGAAGAGCCCCGAGGTCTCGAGCAGCTCGCGCAGCCCTTCGCCCCCCAGCTCAGGGCGGAAGAGATGGGCCTGGAGCGCCGCGCGGAGCCCCGCGGCCGCTGGGCTGCCCTGGCCACCCTGGGTCGGCTCGGCGGCGAGCGCGCCCGCCAGCTCGGCGAGGAGGTGTCCGATCGGTCGGACGGACGCCAGGGCCCCGCGCAGGGCCCGCACCAGCGCCGGCTCCTCCATCGCCGGTGGCGAAGCGAGGACCCTCAGGATCAGTGGGTCGCCGGCTTCCACCCTGAAGAGGAATCGCTGCCCCGGCTGCATCTCGACGTGGGACTCGGCCGGCACGCGGTGGGAGCCGATCCCGATCAGGAGCGTGCCGCCGTCGAGGGTCTGCAGCACCTCGCCGGCCAGGACCCGCCCCTCGCGCAGCACCGCGGAGAGCGCGGAGGCGGGGTCCGGGATCGGGCGCAGGGAGGCCGAGGCCTGGATCGCGAGCGGCTCCATTCCCCCCGGTTATCGGCGCGCGCGGGCCAAGGCGCAGCCGCCCGGCCCGATTCCACGACGGCCAAGCCTGCCCAAGCCTCCCCGCCTCCCCCGGGGACAGAAAGGCCCTGCCCGCCGTGGCGGCGGACAGGGCCGTTCTCCAGCCGTCTTTCTGCGTCGTCGCTCTGGAGACGTCTCCCTGTGGATCAGTCCCGCTGGTCGATCTGCAGGACCCCGCCGGCGCCGTGGATCGCGAGGACCGCGTGCTGCGTCTTCGAGGCGTTCACGGCGTGGAGCAGGACGTCCTTGTCCGCAACCCCCGACTGCGAGAGCTGCGCGAGGTGCAGGTCGAGCGACCCCAGGGGCAGGAGCGTCGCCACCGCCAGCTTGCCCCCCACCGCGATCGTGGCCATGCCACCGGCGAAGGAGGGGCCGATCTCCAGGCGTGCGTCGACTCCGTTCGCCTCGAGCACCTTGCGGTCCAGCACCAAGCTCGAGCGCCCGAGGAAGGTGTAGCGCATCATCCCGTTCCCCAGGTCGCTCTTGACGAGCGAGGCGCTGGGCTGCGGATGGTACTGGAGCAGCACGCTCTCGAGCACGGACTTCGGCGCGGTCAGCGACAGGCTCGGCTTCGCGAGCGTGGTCAAGACACCCCGGGCGGGCCCGGCGCCCGATCCGGCCGAGGTCAGCGGCAGACTGCCGATGGAGTCGCCGCCGCCGCCTCCTCCAGGGGCGGCAAGCGAGGGCGCCGCGGCCGCCAGGCCGAGCGCGAGGAAGCCACACACGGCCGCGAGGCCGCGCCGGCGATGGGTTCGATTTTCTTGGCGGTTCATGGTCGTATCACGTTTCTCGAGCCGGATCTCGCCGCGGGGGGGCACGCGGGAGCCTCAGCTCTCATGGACGTCGGGGGCATCCTCCTGGCTAGATCCCTGGAACAGCTCCGGGCAGGTCGCCACGAGCTCCTCGGCGAAGCGCGGGTCGGACTCGACCGCCGCGCGCAGGCTTTGCGCGCGCGTGAAGTGTCCCGCGATCTCGGACACCCGCTCGGGGTGGAGCTCGATCAGCCGGCGGAAGGCCGCCAGCGCGCGGCGGCGGTCGCGCAGGAGCGCGTACTGCAGGCCGATGTTGAAGTGCACGAAGTAGAAGCGTTCGTCGCGTTCGGCGACCCCGCTCATGCTCACCCAGCGGAAGAACTTCAAAGCCTTCCGGTGGTTCCCCTCGGCCTCGTGGAGGCGACCGAGCTGGACCGCGGCGTGGCCGCGGTTCTGCTCGTTCAGCGCCTGCTGGAACACCTCGGTGTACTCCTCCACGGCCTGGATCACCTTGCCCTCGTGGGCGTGCAGGAAGGCGAGATACAGCCGCGCCTCCTCGTGGGAGGGATCGGCCTCCACGGCCTCCTCCAGGAGCTTGCGGCCCTTCTCGAGCGGAGTGGCGATCTGCTTGAGGCGACCGTTGAGCATATGGCGCGCCTCGTCCCAGTCGACGCCGCCGATGGCACCTCCCGGGCCGGCTCCTGGCGCGCCCTGGCCCGCCAGCAGCACGCCATCGACGAACCCGCGGCCGCGCGACTGGGTGTAGTCGAGCGGCACGGCCTTCTCGAACACGCGCAGGTGGTAGTCGGGGTCGATCGCCGCCAGCACGTAGGCCTTGCCGAGCTGATAGAAGATCGTCGCGAGCCGGTGGACCAGCTCGATCGTCTGCGCTTCGGCCGCCAGGTCGGCGCCGGTCAACGTGGTGATCCGCGCCAGCAGGCGGTCGGGGTCCGCCATGTCGCGGTGCAGGCGGACGCAGTTGCGGGTCTCGTCGAAGAAAGAGCGGCAGTCGTCGCAGTCCTCCAGGTGCAGCATCGCCCGGGCGGCGGCGGCGTCGTCGTTCAGCTCGCCGTCGACCAGGCACGACAGGTCGACCTGGAAGTGCTCGCAGACGTCGGCCGAGGGGGCCGAGCCGTCGGTCCAGCCGGTCATTCCTTCGGAGCCCATGGTCATCCACCTTCCTCGGATGATCCTGCGCGGGGGTGAGTTCCCCTTCCCTCGCTCGATTCCGTTCCGCCGCCCTCCTCCGCGTTCGCGTCGCCCGCGGGGGCGCGCCAAGCGCGCACGGCCGTCTCCACCTTCGGACCCATCTTCGGCTCCCGGGCCGGGCGGCAGTCGTGGGGCAGGCCGTCGAAGACGCGGCGCATCGAGCGGTGGATCTTCCGGCGCGCGCGGAAGATCACCATCTTGAGGTTCTCGAGCTTGATGCCGAGGCGCTCCGCGGCCTCGCGGTAGCTGCACTCCTCCACCTCGACCATGTGGATCGCCCGGCGCTCGCGCGCCGAGAGCATCGAGTAGAACTGGAGGTAGAGGTGCAGGTAGGTCAGGTAGACGCGCCCGCACTCCCTCGCGCTCTCGCGCTCGATCACGCCCCGCACCGGGCTCGTCGGCCGCAGGTCCGGCTGGTCCGAGAGGTCCTCGAAGGGCACCTCCATGCGCCCGCCGCGCGCCTGGGATCGCAGGTGCTTGAGCACCGTGTTGCGCACGATCATCGCCGACCAGACCCGGAAGGCGTCCTCGCGCTCGCAGTTGAAGCGGTGCGGGTAGCGGTAGACGTTGAAGAAGACCTCCTGGAGCACGTCGCGCGGGTCGGCCTTGTTGCCGTAGCGCCGCAGGCAGCTCGAGACCTGGCCCAGGAGGTGCTGGCTGTTCAGCTCGTAGAGCAGCCCGAACGAGCCCCGGCTGGCCTTCAGGCGGAAGACCTCCATGAGCCGCGTCGAGAGCGCGTCGCGCATCGACTCCGCCGAGCGCTGCGCGTCGGCGAGCAGGGCGAGCATGCGCCGCAGCTCGGCTGCCGGCACGTCCTTCGCGAGACCCTCGAGCCGCTCGCGCACCAGGGCGAGGTCGAAACCTGCCGCAAGCGACCGCGGGGCCTCGGGTTCGGCGTCGAGCATCGGCGGGAGGTGCCGAGCGGGCGGAGGAGGAGAAACCAGCCCGGTACGGCGGGATTCTAGGTCAGGGGACCGGGTCAGTTACCAGAAGGAAACACACGGAACCGGGCGGGATCCGCCCGCACCCCCCCAGCATGGTGGACAAGTGTTTTTTCCGCAAGGGGTTACGTCCAGCAAGATTTTGCGAGCCCGGGCGCCTCGGAGGCAGCGGGAGGGCCCCCTCAGGGGAGTCCAGGACCCTCGCGCGGCGGGGGTGCGACCACCTCGCCCCAGTCGCGCCAGATCGCGAGGTCGTGGTGGATCGTCTCCGCGTGCTTCCCTCCGGCGCGGTCGCGCCAGGCGACGCGGGCCCGGAAGGCGGTCGACTGCTTGCGGCGGAACAAGAGCTCGGCGACGTCCAGGAAGGCGCGCAGCTCGCGGCCAGGGCGCAGGAGCGCCAAGCCCTGGAAAGCGCCGAGCTTGGCGAGGTCGCGCGAGCCGCCGACGCCGCGCAGCGAGCGCGAGAAGCGCACGCGCACGTCGTAGGCGACGCCGTCGCCGACGTTCGCGAGCACGAGGAACAAGAGCCCGCCCTCGAGCTCGACGTCGAGGACCACGTGCGGCGCGCGGGCGGCGGGGACCTCGCCGGGGGCCTCCTTGCGGCGCGCTCGGGCCATGACGGCCGCCTCAATCCAGCTCGAGGCCCTCGTGGGCCAGGACCAGCCGCTCGATCGCGACGCAGTTGCCGCGCGCGCTCAAGCGCGGCCCTTCGTATCGGCGCACCCAAGCCCGGCGCAGCCTCCAGCGCATCACCGGGTTGCGCCCCTCGTCGAGCAGCGTGATCGCGACCGTCGCCCGCAGCACGGCGCCGTCGAGCGCGGTCTTCGCCCAGTTCCAGAAGACGAGATCGCCGATCACGCCCCGCGCCAGCGTGACGTCGCCGAAGGCCTTCAACCCCGGCAGCTTGCGCACGCCCAGATCCTCGGCGCCGGTGCGGTACTCGATCACGCCGACCTCGCTCGCGAGGCCGCTCACCTCCGAGAAGCCGCCGGAGGGTGCTCCCGGCTCGCTGACTCCGTCGACCTCCACCAGGAAGTTGAAGGCTCCGTAGGGATCGTTCCGCTGCACGGCCATCGGGGTCCTCCGGTCCGCCCGCCGCAACAGCGGCGGCGGTGCGGGCAGTAGAACCTCGCCGCCCGGCCCGATCCAGCGCTCCGGCCACAATCGCCCGTCGCCTTGGCGGCGCGTACGTCCCACAATGCCACCGCGATGCCGTCGATCTCCACCGAGGCCACCGTTCTCGAGCTGGCGCGTGCCGCGGGATTCGACCTGGCCGGGATCGCCCCGTTGCGCCCGCCGCGCGACGCGGAGCGCTTCGAGCGCTGGCTGGACCAGGGGCGGCACGCCGGCCTGGGGTACCTCGAGCGCAACCGCGAGCGCATCCTCGATCCGCGTCGCCTCCTGCCCTCCGGGCGCTCGATCCTGGTGGTCGGCCTCTCCCACGCTCGCTCCGCCGTGCACCTGGAGGGCGGCGGCCGCGTCGCGCGCTACGCCGCCGGTCGCGACTACCACAACGTCATCGGCCGGATGCTGCGCAAGCTGCACCGCCGCTTGGTCGAGGAGGGGCTCGTCCCCGCGGGCTCGCGCGCGCGGCGCGGGGTCGACGCGGTTCCCTTGCTCGAGCGCTCCCATGCGGCCGAGGCGGGGCTCGGGTTCCTCTCGAAGGCGGCGAACCTGCTCCACCCGCGCTTCGGCCCGTGGTTCTTCCTGGCCGAGCTCCTGCTCGAGCGCGACCTCGAGCCCACGGGCTCGCCGCCGGCGGGCTCGTGCGGCACCTGCCGCGCGTGCATCGACGCCTGCCCGACGGCGGCGATCGTCGAGCCCGGCCTGGTCGACGCCGGCCGTTGCATCAGCTACCAAACGATCGAGAGCCGCGAGCCGATCCCGCGCGAGCTCCGCGAGCACGTCGGCCCGTGGGCGTTCGGCTGCGACGTGTGCAGCGAGGTCTGCCCATGGGGGCGCGACGCCGGTGACTCCTCGGCCCGCTTCGGCACCCACCCGGCCGTCGCGGGAGGCCTGGTGCGCTGGCTGGAGCCGCGCGACGAGGCCGAGTGGAGCCGCTGGCTCGAGGGCTCGCCCCTAAGGCGGCCCGGCCGCGCCGGCCTGGCGCGCAACGCCGCGATCGTGCTCGGCCAGCACCCGAGCGAGGAGGGCCGCGGCGCGCTGCTGCGGGCGCTGAGCTTCGATCCCTCATCGGTGGTGCGCGAGGCCGCCGCTTGGGGGCTCGCGCGCGGTCACGGCGCCGAGCGCGGCAGCGCCGAGGCCCTGGAGCGGGCGGCCGCCCGCGAGGGCGTTCCCGCCGCCCGGGCCGAGATCCTCCGCTCCCTCGAGGAGCGCTCCAGGGGCTCCTGAGGGAAACGTCGATTTCCGTGGACGCGCCCCTCAGCCCGTTGACTTTCTAGGACGTCGCAATTTAGGATCCCGCCCGGCTCGCCGGCCCGGACCGGGTCGGCGGACGCAAGTCCGGATCCCACAGGGGGATCCGCGCTCTTTGGCACCTCGGTCGGCCACCCGCGAGAGGGCTCGCGCCCGGGAACGCGCGCGGAAATACCGGCAAACCGCTTCCGAGAGGGCGGAACACGTCCAATGTTCTCGACGGCGGGTCCTGGGCTCCCAGGCTTCGCCGCGAGGTGGCAGATCGATTGCAAATCCTTGTCTGGACCGATCTTGCGAATTCCTTGGTCCAGGCAGGCTGAGATGGCCGCCCCGTTGCGAGCCGGAGGACTCGCCCGGGAGGCAGCACACGACGGGCCGCGACGAGCACCATGGAAAACCTGGACTACTACAGCGATCGGAAGTTCTGCAGCCATTGCAACGGGTACGTCGCCTACTTGATGAGCGTCGACCACTCGTACTGCGTCACCTGCGGCAACGAGGTGCGGCTGTTCTCGAAGGACGACTGGACCGCCTTCAACGATTCCATGCAGTCGAAGCGCCCCAAGGGCGGCCGCCCGCGCAAGCGGTTCGACAAGGAATCGGCCTGAGCGGCCGTTCCGCGCCGGCTCACCCGTCGCGGCCGCCGAGCCGGCGGTAGCGCTCCCCCGCCTGCACCTGGCGCACGCGGTCCTTCCCCGCGTAGTAGCGCTCGAGGCGCTTCCAGGTCGCGGCGTCCTCGGCGCCGATGCGCTCGAGCGCCAGCGCCGCGGCGGCCGCACCCTCGGCGTCGCCGGCCGCCTCGAGGACGTCGAGCGCGTAGACCCTCAGCGCCACGTCCTGGGGCTGGATCCGCGTCATGCGCTCCAGGAGGCCGCGCACCCCGGCGAGGTTCCCGATCCCGCGCTGGATCTCGACCATGCGCGCGAGCACCGCCAGGTCGCGCGGCGCGCGCACGAGGAGGGCCTCCAGAGAGCGGATCTCCTGGTCGGCGCGGCTCAACTCCTCGAAGCGCGCGGCGGCCTTCGCGGCCTCGGCGTCCCGCCCGAGCTCGGCCAAGGCCTGGCTCTCGAGGTAGGCGGACCGCGGCTCGAAGGGATCCAGCTCGCGGGCGCGCTGCGCGGAGGCGAGCGCCTCCTCGGTCCGCCCCAGGTCGAAGAGGATCTGCGCCTTCCAAGCGTGGGCGTCGGCGTGGGTCTCGCGCAGCTCGAGCACGCGGCCGAGCAGCTCGAGCGCCGCTTCGCCCTCGCTCAGGCGCATGCGGGTCAGCGCGTAGCCGCGCAAGGCCTCCACGCTGTCCGGCGACGCGGCGAGCACCTTCTCGTAGTGCTCGCGCGCACGCGGGTACTCCCCGAGCGAGTAGTAGGCGTGACCGAGCGCCTGGGTCGCGCTGACCTCGCGCGGAGCGGCGCGCAGGAAGCGCTCGTAGAGCTCCGCCGTGTCGCCGTAGCGGCGCAGGCGGAAGTAGGTCGTGCCGGCCTGGTAGAGGGCCGGCGGGAAGTCGGGCTCGGCCTCGAGGATCGCGAGCAGGCCGCGCAGGGCCTCGCCGTAGTCGCCGGAGAAGTAGGCGCGCATCGCCGAGGCGAGCGGGGCGGTCAGATCGTCGGGCACCGCCGCCTGCGGCGTCCACTCGCCCCAGTGTCCGGGCGGCGCGGAGGGCAAGCTCTTCGGATCGCGCGCCAGCGCCGCGTCCACGGCGTCCCGTGCGGCGCGTTCTTCCTGGGGCGACGTCCCCAGGAGCGCGAGGCCGAGCATCAGCGCGATCAATCCGCCGGCTCCTCGATCGCGAGCACGCGGTCGGCCGCGACGTCCTCGAGCACCTGCTCGCGCCCCGACGGCCAGCGGACCGCGAGCCGGCGCACCTTCGGCGCGTGGCCGAGCCCGAAGTGCACCTCCGCCGGCACGGACGCTTGGTAGCCGCCCGAGGTGCGCACCTCCGCCGTGCGCGCGCCGCCCTCCCACTCCGCCCGCACACGCGCGCCGAGCGCGGAGCGGTTGCCCCCGCGGGCGCGGAGCTGGACGCGCAGCCAGTGCGGCCCCGCGGCTCGATCGGCGCCGGAGGGGGCGGGCAGCGTCCGATTGCGCAGGAGGCGCACCCCGCCGTCGAGCTCGATCGCGACGATGTCCAGGTCGCCGTCGCCGTCGAGGTCGGCGCAGGCGGCGGCGCGCGAGACACGCGGAGGAGCGTCGCTCAAGGGCTCCAGCGAGAACGATCCGGAGCCGCCGTTGCGGTAGAGGTGATCGGCCTGCGCGTAGCTCGTGTCGGTGCCCGGGTTGTCGGCCTGCGGGTAGACGTGGCCGTTGACCACGAAGGCGTCCAGGTCCCCGTCGAGGTCGAGGTCCGCCAGCGCCGTGCCCCAGCCGAGGGAGTGCAGGCTCGGCCCGGCGATGCCGGTGTAGGTCGAGCGCTCGCGGAAGCCGAGCTTGCCTCGCGAGAGGTAGAGCGCGTTGCTCTCGCCGGAGAAGTTCGTGACCAGGAGGTCGTCGCGGCCGTCGCCGTCGAGGTCGCCGCAGCCGATGCCCATGCCCGCCTGCTCCTTGCCGCTGCCGTCGTGGCTGACCGCGCGCCGGAAGCCGATCTCCTCGAAGGTGCCGTCGCCGCGGTTCTCCCAGAGGTGGTGGGGCGTCGAGTCGTTCGACACGTAGACGTCGGTGTCGCCGTCGTTGTCGTAGTCGAGCGTGGTCACGCCCAGGCCGAACCCGGCCTGCGCCGGGCGGAAGCGCGCCGGGACGCTCACCTCCTCGAAGGTGCCGTCCCCGCGCCCGCGGTAGAGCTGGTCGTGCACGGGCGTCAGCCCCTCGGGGCCGCACATCACCGGATAGCCCTTCCACGAGCAGCCGCCGCCGGGGGGTGAGATCTCGTTGGGGTCGAAGGCGAGGTAGTTCACGACGACGAGGTCGAGGAACCCGTCCGCGTCGTAGTCGAGGAAGGCCGCGCTGGTGCCCCAGCGCGAGCCTTGGAAGCCGGCCTTCTCGGTCGCCTCGCGGAAGCCCTTGCCGCCTTGGTTCAGGAAGAGGCGGTCGGGGCCCCATTCGGTGACGACGAGGTCGGGCCAGCCGTCGCCGTTCACGTCGCCGGCGGCTCCGCCCATGCCCCAGCGGCCGCCGGGCATGGACCAGGTCTCGCCGGAGAGGCTGAAGTGGCCGGTGCCGTCGTTGAGGTAGAGCCGGGGCGGCTCGCCCTTCTCGCCCTTCTCGATGCGCTCGAGGGTCGAGCCGTCGATCACGACGAGGTCGACGTCGCCGTCGCCGTCGAAGTCGGCGAGCACGAGCCCGCCGCCGTTGGCTTCGATGATGTAGCGCTTCTCGCGGGAGCCGGAGAGGGTGCGCACGCCGGGGAGCGCGGAGGGGTCTTCGGCGAAGAGCGGTTGCGGCTTCGCCGGCGCGGGCGTGGGCTCCTGGGCGATCGAGAGGGCTGCGGCGAGGACGTGCGCGATCATGCCTGCGAGCCCTCCAGCTTAGGCGATCCTGCGCCGCTGCCCCAGTCGAGGCAGGATCACGACTCGACCCCCGCCTCTCGGGCGCGAAGCTCCTACCCCTGAATTCCGCGGTAGGTTCGGCCGTCTGCGGCCGAACCGGACGCGGAATCCGGCGGCCGTACTCGGCCGCCGAAGCGCGCGAAGCGCGCCTCTGCACTGCTTATGTCGCGCGCTCCGATGTCCCCGAATCCAATGTCCTGAGGCATGGGGCCTCGGCGGTGCCGGGGCGCGCTGGCGCGCGCTTGCGCGGCCGAGTACGGCCGCGAGATTCCGTGCGCTCGAGCGGCCGAAGACGGCCGCTCATCGCGCCCGGAATTCAGGGGGCAGAGCTTCGCGCCCGAGAGGAACGTCGGGGTGCGATGTGCGGCATGCCTTGGTGTCGGTATCCTCAGAGGGTGGACTTGCAGGACCACATCGCGATCGACCCGCAGGTGCTGGTGGGGAAGCCGGTCATCCGGGGGACGCGGATCGCCGTCGAGTTCGTCATCGATCGGCTCGCGCAGGGGTGGTCGTCGGAGCAGGCATCGAGGAGTACGACCACTTGACGCTCGAGGACATCCAGGCCTGTCTGAGGTATGCAAGCGCGGTGCTGACGTCCGAGCGCGTGTACCCGGCGTCGGACTGAGCTCAATCCGCCCACCGAGGAACGTCACGGCAGCGCGACCGGGTCCGAATGAGTCCGTGGCCGATGCCCCCCATCCCGTAGACTCCTTGCCTCTCCTGGAGCCGCCGATGGCTGCTCATCCGGGAGCCCAAAACACCATGAGCGAATCCCCCGCCTCCACCCTCGACGTGCTCGGCGCCGTGCGCGAGCGCTACGCCCAGGGCGCGCGCGCGAGGGTCCCCGAGCTGTGCTGCCCCGTCGACTACGACTCGGCGCTGCTCGCGGCGCTGCCGCGCGAGATCGTCGAACGCGACTACGGCTGCGGCGACCCGAGCCGCTTCGTGCGCGAGGGCGACGTCGTGCTCGACCTCGGCTCGGGCGCGGGCAAGGTGGCCTACATCGCGAGCCAGCTCGCCGGCCCGCGCGGCCGCGTGATCGGCGTCGACGCCACGCCGGAGATGCTGGCCCTCGCGCGCCGGCACGTCGACGCCTTCGCGGCGCGGATCGGCTGGCGCAACCTCGAGTTCCGCCACGGCAAGATCCAGGATCTGGCGCTCGACCTGGACCGCCTGCAGGCCTGGCTCGCGGCGCATCCGGTGCGCTCCGTGCCCGAGGTCGAGGCGCTGCGGGCCGAGGAAGCCCGCCTGCGGCGCGAGGAGCCGATGGTGGCCGACGGCTCGGTCGACCTCGTGCTCTCCAACTGCGTCCTGAACCTGGTCGAGGGCGCCGACAAGCCGCGGCTCTTCGGCGAGATCCACCGCGTGCTGCGCCGCGGGGGCCGCTGCGCCATCTCCGACATCGTGAGCGACGAGGACGTGCCCGAGGCGCTGCAGCGCGACCCCGAGCTGTGGACCGGCTGCATCTCCGGCGCGCTGCGCGAGGACCGCTTCGTCGAGGCCTTCGCCGAGGCCGGCCTTTACGGCGTCGAGATCGTCTCCCGGCGCGAGGAGCCCTGGGCGGTCGTGGAGGGGATCGAGTTCCGCTCGGTCACCCTCGTCGCGCGCAAGGGCAAGGAAGGCCCGTGCTGGGACCACAACGAGGCGGTGATCTACAAGGGCCCCTGGCGTGAGGTGCTCGACGACGACGGCCATCGCCTGCGCCGCGGCGAGCGCACCGCCGTGTGCCGCAAGACGTTCCAGATCTACACCAGCGAGCCGTACGCCGCGCACGTCCTCCCGGTGCCGCCGCTGGCCGAGGTCGCGCCCGGGGCGGCCCTGCCCTTCGACTGCTCGCGCGACTCCGTGCGGCGCCCCGAGGAGACCAAGCTCGGCGTCGCGCGCGCGGACGTCGCTCCCGGCAAGTGCTGCGAGCCGGGCGCGGACTGCGGCTAGCGGCAGCTCGCCGCACGCGCAGCGCCTCTCTGCCCAGGAGGATGGACGTGAGCGAGCCCGCGAGCCATCCCGAGGCGATCCGCGACCATCTCTCGCGCGCGCGCCTTTGCCTCTTGTTCACGCCTGAGCTCGTGCGCGGCGAGCCGCTCGAGGTCCTGGAAGCGGTCCTTGACCACGTCGACCTCATCCAGATCCGCCCCAAGGCTCCCGGCTCCGGCGGCCCCACCTCCGCGCGCGAGACCTACGACTGGACGCTGCGCGTCCTGGATCTCGTCCGTGCGCGCGGGCGCGGCACGATTCCCGTGCTCGCCAACGACCGCGTCGACGTCGCGCGCAGTCTGCTCGACCGTGGATGCGCCGGGGTCCACCTCGGCCAGGACGACTGCCCTCCCGCCGTCGCGCGCGCCGTGCTCGGGCCGGCGCCGCTGGTCGGCCTCTCGACCCACCACTTGCGCCAGGTCGTGCTCGCCGGCGACGAGCCGGTCGACTACCTCGGCTTCGGCCCGATCCACCCCACCGCGACCAAGGGCTACGGGCGCGGCCTGGGTGCCGAGATGGCCTGGATCGCGGCCGAGGCCTCCGAGCTGCCGCTCTTCCCGATCGGCGGGATCGGGCCCGAGAACGCGGCGGAGCTGGAGCGCGTCGGCCGCGCCGCGGTATCGTCGGCCATCCTGACCGTTGCGGACCCCGCGGCGGCCGCGCGCACGCTGCGCGCGCTGCTCGAGCCGTGAGCGCCGCGCGCTCATTCGAGGACCCTGCCCCATGCCGCGAAGGAGCTCCGACCCCCAGCCTCGATCCGCGCGCGCTGAAGGCACTTCCGCCGCGCGAGCCTCCGCGAAGCGCACGCCTTCCGCGGCGGCTCGAACGGGCTCGCGCGCCGCGCGCCCCAAGCACACTGCCGCCTCGGGCCCTCCGCCGGCGCGCTCGAAACGCGCTGCGACCGGAACGCCGCGTGCAGCGAGCTCGAAGCGGTCGAGTGCGGCAACCTCCGCGCAAGCGCCGCGGCTCTACCGCGTGATCCTCGAGGTCTCCGACCTCGCCCGCGCCGAGCGCTTCTACGCCGGGCTGCTCGCGAGCGAAGGCCGCCGGATCCACGGATCGCGCCTCTACTTCGACTGCGGCCCGGTGATCCTGGCGCTGCTCGATCCCACCGCCGGAGGCGTCGCGGCCAGGCCGAGCCCGGGCTGCCTCGACTTCGCCCTCGACGACCTCGAAGCTGTCCACGCGCGCGCCAAGCGGCTGCGCTGCCTCTCCACCGAGGACGTCCACGGCGCGAGCGGCGGCCGGATGGGCGTGCGCCCCTGGGGCGAGCGTTCCTACTACGCCCGCGACCCTTTCGGCAACGAGCTGTGCTTCGTCGACCGCTCGACGCTCTTCACCGGCCGCTGAGCGTCAGGGCAGGAGCAGCATCGCGTCGCCGTAGCTGTAGAAGCGGTAGCCGCGCTCGATCGCCTCGGCGTAGAGGCGCAGCACGCGCTCGCGCCCCGCGAAGGCGGCCACGAGCATCAAGAGCGTGCTGCGCGGCAGGTGGAAGTTCGTGAGCAGCGCGTCGACGGCGCGGAAGCGCGCCCCGGGCACGAGGAAGAGGGCGGTCTCGCCGCGCTGCGCCCGCACGAGGCCGGAATCCTCGGCGCAGGTCTCCAAGACGCGCACGCTGGTCGTGCCGACCGCGACCACGCGCCCGCCGCGCGCGCGGCAGGAATTCACGGCCCGCGCGGCCTCCTCGCGCAGCTCGTAGCGCTCGGCGTGCATGCGGTGCTCGCCGGTCTCCTCCACGGTCACCGGCCGGAACGTGCCCTCGCCCACGTGCAGCGTCACCCGCGCGAAGGACGCGCCGCGAGTCTCCAGGCGCAGGGCGAGCTCGCGCGTGAAGTGCAGCCCGGCCGTCGGCGCCGCCACCGCGCCGCGCTCGCGCGCGAACAGGGTCTGGTAGCTCTCGCGGTCCAGCTCGCGCCACGGATCGTCGCCGCGCGGCCGGCCCAGGTAGGGCGGGAGCGGCATGCGCCCGTGGCGCTCGACCTCCTCCTCGCCGGCCGGACCGCCGGCCTCGCCGCGGAGCGCGACGCGCCACTCGCCCGCCGGGCCGCGGGCCAGGAACCGCGCCGTCAGCGCGCCGCCCTCGAGCGCGACCTCCTCCCCCGGCCGCAAGCGCGACGCGGGGCGCGCGAGCGCACGCCAAGCGCCCCCCGTGATGGCGGGCTCGCGCTCGAGCAACAGCAGCTCCACCTGGCCGCCGCTCGCCCGAGTCCCGATCAACCGCGCGGCGCGCACGCGCGTGTCGTTGACCACCAGGAGATCGCCGGGCGCAAGCACGGAATCGAGGTCGCGCACGAGCTGGTGCCGCGTCGAGTCGCTCGCGATCTCGTGCACCAGGAGCCGTGCGGCGTCGCGCGGACTCGCCGGCTCCAGCGCGATGCGGCCCGGGGGCAGCTCGTAGTCGAACTCCGAGACCTTCATGGCCGCCGCCCGTGGACAGCGAGGGGAGCCGCAGGCCGCAGCACGCTCGCGAGCAGGAGCGCCAGGAAAGGCAGGCCGACCGCGGGCCACCACCACGCCGGCTCGGCCCAGACACCCTCGCCCTGCCAGCGCGCCAGCGGCCAGTAGGCGAGCGGCGCCGCAGCGAGCAGGAAGCGCCACGCCCGCGCCGGATACAGGGCCAGGAACGGCGCGATCCACGCCAAGTACCAAGGGTGCAGGGTCGGGCTGAAGAGCAGGAAGCCTCCGGCGAGCAGGTACGAGGCGCGAACCGCCCCGGCTCCCCGCAACCAGGCGTACGCGCCGACGGCGGCCCACGCGGCGGCGGCGACCAGCCGGCCCAGGCGACGGGGATCGGTCGCCGAGAGGTCGCGCTCGAAGAAGCTCGCGAGCGGCGCCTCGACGAAGCGGTAGAGCAGGCTCGCCGACTCCCAGCGGAACCCGTACTCCGAGAGCGCCACGAAGAGTCCCGCCGGTCCGCCGCGCAGGAAGAGAAGAGGCGCGAAGCCTGCCACCGCCACCAGGACCGCCGCGAGCACCGCACGCTTGCGCGAGCTCGCGCGCAGCTCGCGCAGCGCGAAGGGCAAGCTCGCCAGCGGCAGGTACTTGACCAAGCCCGCGGCAACCACCAGCGCGCCGCCGCGCGCGCCGCGTCCGGCCGCGAGGACCGCGAGCGCCAGGACCCACAGGAGGATCCCGAGCGCATCCAGATGGCCGCTCCCGGCGAACTCCAGGGCGACCAGCGGGCTCCAGGCCCACGCCACCGCCATGCCCGCCGGCCGCCCCGCGCGCCGCAGCAGCGCGAGCAGCGGCACCAGGAGCGCCACAGCGCAAGCCGTGACCAAGAGCCGCACGACCAGCACCGCGCGCCGCCACGGCTCCTCTCCGCCGAACGGCAGCACTCGACCCGCCTCCACCGCGGCGAGCGACGCAAGCTGGGAGAGCGGCGGATAGATCGCCGGGATCTCGGGGTTGTTCACGCGCGCGTGCAGCCCGGGCAGATCGCTCCTGAGCTCCGCCAGCTCGGGCGCATCCGGCGCGAACGCATAAGGACTGCCTCCGCGCGCGAGCACCTCGCCCTCCCACACACAGCGGTAGACGTCGTCGGAGAGCTCAGGCCGGCTCGCCAGCGCGATTCCGTGCAAGAGCAGCAGCCCGCCCACCAATTCCGCGCGCCCGATCCCGCTCCGGCCCGCCACGACCAGCGCCCGCCACCACGCCGCTCCCGCCGCCACCAAGAGCCCCAGCCGCAGCCCGGCCCGCTCGGGCACCGAACCGAACAGCAAGGCTCCGCCGAGGCACAGCGCGATGACCGCCAGCCAAGCCAGGGCCTCCGCGCGGGAGCGGAGGCCGGTTACCTCGGGAGGGCGCACGCCGCGGGTTGTAGCCAGCAAGCTCGCCGCGCGCCGCTCGGCCATCTCAGGAACGTCACCCCCCGATGGCGCGCGCCAACCGCCCGGCGCCTCGGGCACGCGGCACCCGCTCCACCAAGCAAGTCCTCTTCCTTACCAGGATCGAACACAAGAGGCAGGAATGGGATGAGGTGTCCTGTCCCGAAAATGGTCGGGACGATGACGGCAATATCCATGGTAATTGACCCCAAATACACCTGGAAACCCGTTTCCCGTCCCCCTCGCGGGACAACCGCTGACCTGGGCGCAGGTTGCCCTCCTGAAACATCGGAATTCGGGGTCTTCAGTACCCACCCCTACCTGTCGTAGTAGATCCGCCGGAAGTCCTTGTGGCGACCGCCGCCTCGACCGTGCCCGGGGGGGCCATGGTTCGAGGTCGGGTCTTCCCCAGTGGAAGACAAAGGGAGGGGCGCACACGCGTGCGCTCCTCCTTGTTTTCCAGGCGAGCGACCCAGCGGGCCGGCGGACGCCTACGGGCCCTGGGTTTCCGCAGGAGCTCCTGGCCCCGCCGCCGGGCCGTCGAGCAGGCCGGCATCCGTCATCCGGCTGACCAGGGTGTCCGGGTCCCAACCGAGGTAGAGCGCGGCGCGGGTCTTGTTCCAGCTCCCTCGCCCCGTGCGCGTCGTCTCCAACGCCGCCCGCAGCTCCGCAGGCTCGGGGTGGCGCGATGGCAGCCGCTTGCACAGCTCGATGCGGAAGCGGCGCGCCACCTCCTCGATCCACTCCGGGCCGACCTCCCTGCCCGGCGAGAGCAGGACGAGCTTGTAGACCAAGTTTTCCAGCTCGCGGACTCCGCCGGGCCACGGCTGGCGCCAGAGCAGCGCGAGCGCCTCGTCGCTGAAGCTCGGCTCGGGCCGGCGCAGCTCGCGCGCGAAGCGCTCGGCCAGGTGCTGCGCGAGGCCGGGGATCTCCTCGCGGCGCTGATGGAGCGCGGGCACGTGGATCTGCAGGCGCTGCAAGCGTTGCGCGAGGTCGAGCCGGAGCTGGCCGTCGCGGGCGAGCTCCTCCAGCGGGCGGCGCACGGTCGCGACGATCCGCGGCTCCGTGCGATCCTCCGACTCGAGCTCGACCTCCGAGAGGTGCGCGACGAGCCGCGCTTGCGCGGGAGCCGCGAGCCGCTCCAGGTCGTCGAGCACTACCGTCCCTCCGCGCGCTCGCACGATCAACGGCTCGCGGCGACCGGAGGCGGCCCCCCACAGCTCGCCCTCCTCGTCCGCTCCGGCACCGCAGCCGTGGACCGCGAGCACAGCCTCCTCGCTTGCGCCCTCGAAGTGCAGCCAGCGCGCGAGGATCCCCTTGCCGGCGCCCGCCGGTCCGCACA
>DATKBQ010000205.1:0-4140 GCA_035546375.1 Planctomycetota bacterium
CGCGAGCGCGGCGAACGACGCCGGAGCGCCGGCCCCGGCGGTGGCGAGCGGCTCGATCCGCGCGAGGACGGCCGTGGAGACGAGCCCCGCGATCCCGGAGAGCGCCATCGTCGCCGCCGCGGCCATCCCGCCGACGAGGCCGCGTCGATCCAGCCAGCCGGTGGCCAGCGCGCCGAGCCCGAGGCCGAGCAGGAACGCGGCCAGGATGATGCCGAAGCTGTAGATCGTGCTCGAGAAGCGCATCGCCAGCGCGCGCGTCCAGAGGACCTCCAGCCCGATGGAGACCGCGCCCGCCAGGAAGGCCGCCGCCAGGAGGGCGGCGCCCGAACGGGCCGAGGCGACGCGTGCGGGCGTGCTTGCCTCGTCGCGCGACGTTCGAGCCTCGTCGGGCACCTCCGCGGTCGGACGGCGCGCCGTCCACGCGCAGCCGGCGGCCGTCAGGTTCAGCGCCGCGGCGACCAGGCCCGTCTCGATCAACCCGAGGCCGGGCATGAGCAGGAACACGGCGCCGAGGACGCCCGCCGCCCCGCCCAGCGTGTTCGCGCCGTACAGCACGCCGAGCCGCGGGCCGTAGTCCGACGCGCGGCGGACCGCGTGGCGCACGAGCGCAGGGAGCGCGCCTCCCATGGCCGTGGCCGGCGGAAGGAGCAGCGCCAGCGCCATCGCTCCCTTCGCGAGCGCACCGGCCGGCGCCGAGAGCTGCGCCGGCGCGGCCGCGACGTACAGCTCGTCGATCCACCCGCTCAGCCACCAGAAGCCGATCCCCCAGGCGGCGACCAGGAGCTCCAGCGCGACGAAGAGCCTCCACGGCTCGGCGATGCGGTCCGCCTGCCGTCCGAGGATCCAGGCCCCCAGCCCCAGGCCGAGGAAAAAAACCGAGAGCACGGCCGCGACGGCGTGCGCGGTGCTGCCGATCAGGTCCCCCAGCCTGCGGACCCAGAGCACCTCGTAGACCAGCGCCGCCGCCCCCGAAGCGGCCGAGGCCAGGACCAGGGCGCCCGGAATCGCCCGCTTCTCCACCCGCGGAGGGTACGGGCCGCTCAGGCCTCGCCGCCAGCGGCCGCCGGCGGCGCGCGCCGGAAGACGAAGCGCTGGTAGAGCATCGACACGGCGAGCAGGGAGATCGCCAGACCGATCAGCGAGCCCACCCGGTACAGGCCCTCGAGCCCGCCCAGGTCGAACAGGAAGACCTTGAGGACCGTGGCGAGGAGAAAAGCCAGGCTCGCCCAGCGCAGCGCATCCACGCGCATCTTCAGCCCGGCGACGAGCAGCGCCAGCGCGTACAAGACCCAGGCGATCGACGCCGTCAGCTCGCGCTCGGGGATGCGCCGCAGCTCGATCGCGAATCGATCGCCGTCCTGGAAGAGGTTCGCCACCTCCAGGTTGATCCAGGCGAAGAGCGCCAGGAGGCCGAGCGCCCCGTGCAAGCGCGCGATCCGCGCCGCGATCGGGATCTTCTCCGCGCGGCGGAGCACGAGTGCCGCGCCGAGCAGCGCGAGGGCCGGCAGGCCCCAGGCGAAGGAGACCCAGTGCCAGAGCGGAAGGCCGCTGCGCGGGTAATCGGCCCCGCCGGCGAGGAGCAACGCGCTCTCGATCGCGAGCCGCAGCGCGGCGCCGACGCCGAGCGCCGCGCTGAGCCGGGCGAGCCACGGCCGCTCGTACCGCTTGGCGAGCCCGGCGGCCGCGCAGGCGAAGAGCGCCGGGCCGACGATCCAGGTCGCGTAGCCGAGCGCCGAAGGCAGCGCGAAGCTCGCACAGCCCGCGGCGACGGCCATGTACCAGGGAAGCGCGACCGCGCGGCCTGCGTCGCCTTCCGTGCGACTGCGCAAGTGGATCGCCGCCGCGGTCGCACCGGACAAGAGCGCGAGCGCGGCCAGCGCGGGACCGCCGTCGTGGCCCATGCGCAGCTCCAGGAGCTCCGTCAGCGCGGGAAGCCAGAAGAGGGGCGCGAGCGCGCCCGCGCGCCAAGCCGCCGGCCGCGATCCGAACGCCGCGCCGGCGACCAGCGGCCAAGCGGCGAACGTGCCCGCGGATGCGAGCGCCAGCGCGAGCGCCCAAGGCTCGCGCACGTCCGCCGGGTGCGCCACGAGCCAAGCCGTCTGCACCCAGGCGCACGCCAGCGCCGCGCAAGCGAGCCCGATCGGCGAGCGCGCCGCCGCTGCGGCCGCCGCCGCGCCGATTCCGAGCGCGAGCGCCCCGCCGAGCTCCAACGGACCCGATGGGCCGCTCCAGTCGAGGCGCAGGGGCGCGGCCGCGAGCGCTAGCAGGCTCGCGAGGAGCGCCGAGCGCCAAGCCCAGAGGCGCCCCGGCTCCGAGCGGCGCGCGAGCGCGGCGAGCGAGAACGCGGCCGCGAGGGCGAGCCCGAGCGCGGGGAGGAGCTCGGGAGGCGGCTCGAGGACCAGCGCCGGCGACTGTCCCGCGTGCCACGCGATCCAGGTTGCGCCCACGCCGAGGGCGCCCCACACCTGGAGCTCCGGCCGGCTGGCGAGCCGCGCCTGGCGCGCCAAGAGCGCCGCCAGCACCAGCGCGCCGAGGAGCCAGGGCCAGGGCGCCAGGCCTTCCGCGCGCGAGGCGCCCACGGCGACGCACACGCTGAACGCGACCGCCGCCGGCGATGCGGCGAGCCAGAGCAGCAGCTTCCGCGAGCCGTTGCCCCTCGCCTCGATCTCCAGGGCCGCGTGCGTGACGAGCGCCAGCCCCGATGCCGCCGCGGCGATCTGCCAAGCGAAGGCGACGTCCATCCCGCGCGAGAGCACCCACACCAGCACGTTCGCCGCGGCCGCGATCGAGGCCGAGGTGGCGATGGCCGGCGCTCCTTGGCGCTTGGCCACCCAGCAGGCGGCGCCGAGCAGCAGGGCGAGCAGCGCCGCGAGGGAGCCGATCTGGCGCTCGAGGTCCGCGCGCGCCGCGAAGTGCAGGGCGAAGAGGACCGGCACGAGCACGCTGCACGCCTGCGTCGCGATCCAACCGCGGCGCGCCGCTCCCGCCGGCGGGGCCGCGAGCGCGAAGAGCAGCGCCGCGAGGCCGCTGAAGACGATCGCCACTTCGAGGTTCGCCGCGTCGAGGTGGGTGAGCATCCACAGCGCCTGGACCAGCAGCGTGCCGAGCACGCCGAGCAGCCCGAGCAGCGGCCAGCCGCGCCGCCGGCCCACGGCGATCAGCCCCAGGTCGAGGAGCAGCAGGTAGCCGAAGAGCCCGATGGGCTCGTGGCCCCCGAGCGAGAGGAGCAGCGGCGTGGCGAAGCCGCCGAGCAAGCCGAGCACGGCGATCCCCTGCGAACGCCGCCGAACGGCGAGCGCGCCGCAGGCGAGCGTCACGGCGCCCATCCACAGGATCCCGAGCCAACCTGGCACGAGGCCGTAGAGCGAGCGCGCAGCCCACGCGGCGCCGTACAGGAGCACCGCGCCGGCGCCCGACAGCGCGTCGGCCGTCGCGCGGTAGCCGCGCCCGCGCAGCACGAGCTCCGCGAGGAGCGCCGCCGCGACGCCGGCGAGGGAAGCCAGGCCGACGCGCACGGCCGGCGACAGCCAGCCGCGCTGGATCGAGTACTGGACGAAGAAGAGCCCGGCCAGCGCCAGGACGATGCCGCCGAGGCCGGCCGCGCCGCGCACGCCGATCCAGCGCTCCCAGTCCACGGCGAGCGCTCGCGCGCGGCGGGCTCGCCACGGGCGGCCCCATGCGGCCATGCCGGGATGCGCCGCCGCGCGGGGCTCCACCCCCGAGCTCCACTCGGCTGCGGCCGCTTCGCGCCGGTCGGCTGCGGCCGCTTCGCGATGGGGGAGCGGAATCTCTGCGGAAGCTGGCTCGGGCGGCCCGGGCGCAGGGGATATCGACGGCGGGGAAACCATCGGCGGCGCCGCGCGAGGAGCCTCGCGGGCGCGCGGCTCCTCCTGGATACCCCGGGTCTCGGCGCGCCGAAACTGCGCGAGCTCGCGCTCCAGCGCGGCGATCCGGCGGCTCAGGGACCCGCGCGGCCCGGCGCGCTGGAGAGCCAGGAGGGCGAGGAGCGGCCCCGCGAGGGCCAAGCCGAGGACCGCGAGGACCGCGAAGAGGATGAAGAGAGCGCCCATGGGCCGCTGCCGGGCCCGATCATCGGCGGCGCCATGGCGCGCCGCCACGCCGTTGCGCGAAGTCCGGCGA
>DATKBQ010000206.1:0-4031 GCA_035546375.1 Planctomycetota bacterium
GGCCTTGAGCTCGAGCACGTTGTCGCAGCGGATCACGAAGTCGCTCGTCCCCGTGACGTCGGGCGTCCCCGTCCATCCGATGGCCGGCACGCACCCCTGGCTGTTGGTCTTGGCGGTGCAGTAGGGCTCGGCCGAGCCGCAGGGGCGGATCACCACCAAGTTGCTGCCGCTGCCGACGTACAGCGCGCTGCCGTCAGGCGCGAAGGCCAGGTCGGCGTCGAAGCCCGAGGTGCCGAACACGAACCCGCTCGCGAAGGGGCTGACCGTGCCGTCCGGGGCGACGCGGTGCACGCGCTTGTTCAGCGTGTCGGTCACGTAGGCGAAGTCGCCGAAGGGGCCCGTCGGCTTGGGGTTGAAGGTGACGTTGACCACGCGACCCAGGCCCGTGGCGAAGGTGGTCCCCATGCCGCTGGCGTCGACCCGCGACAGCTTGTCGGTGAACCACACGCCCACGTACAGGTCGGGGGTGAAGGCGCTCCCGGCGTGCGGGAAGTCGAGGCCCAGCGGCGAGGCCGCGAAGTTCGAGGCCGCCGCGAAGACCGAGTTCACGCCGGCCGCGTCGACCTGCGAGACGGTCGAGGGGCCGCCCGTGCCGTTGCTGACGAAGAGCTTGTCGCCGAACGCACTGCCCACGGGCGCGAAGGCCAACCCGTTGGGGCTGAACAGCGAGCCGCCCGAGCTCAGCGTCGTCACCGCCGCGCTCGGCGAGATCGATTTCACCGGACCGAGGTTCTCGACCACGTACAGCATCCCGGTTCCGAACACGCCGCTGTCGAAGGTGACGCCCGAGGGCCGCCCGCTGCTCGTGGCCAGGCCCGTGGCGAAGGTGGACACGGCGCCGCTCGTAGGATCGACGCGCTTCACGGCCCCGTTGGTGGCCACGTACACGAAGTTGCCGTAGGCGCCGCCGGTGCTGACCGCGATCCCGTCCAGCCCGCCTCCGAACGGCAACGACGCGACGTCGAAGCCGGCGGGGACGCTCACCTGGGCCGAGGCGGGGCCGTAAAGCGCGGCGGAGATCAGGACGAGTGCGGTGGAGCGGAAGGACATGGCGCGGTCTCCTCTCTGGGAGGGATGGGTCGGTATGGAAGCAAGCTCGGTGACGGTCTCGGAGGGGTGGCCGAGGAACTCGGAGTAGCCGGCCTCGATCGCCTCGAGGTTTCGCTTGCCGCGGCGCCACATCCACCAGCCCAAGAACAAGGCCGGGATCCCGATGAAGGAGAGCAGGATCGTGATCGTGCACAGCGCGCCGACGACCATGATGTAGATCCCGGCGAGCTTGGGGAACCGGCCGAGCGAGGTGAGCGTGGTCTTGTGGGAGTGCAGGACGTCGGGGTCGCGCGAGCCGGCGGCCTTGAAGTAGCCGAGCACGGTCTGGTGGTCGAGCTCGAGGAAGGGGCTGCGGTCGATCTGCATCGCGGATGTCCTGGGTTCCGTGAGGCTTCGGGGTCTGCAATCACCCACCCTTGCGCAGAAGCTCGCGCCGGACCGTCATCGTTCTCGGAGAATCCGAGGGCCCTTGCGGGCTTCCCGAGGGCGGTGCTAGCTTCCGGCCGGGACGAGCCCATGGCGGACGTTGCAGACGGCCGGGAGTTGGTCGCCGGCGATCGCCGGGGCCTCGACGACCTCTTCAGCCTGACCTACGAGGAGCTGCGCCGGCTGGCCACGACCCTCCGCAGGGACGACGCGCGAGCCACGCTCAACCCGACCGCGCTGGTCAACGAGGCCTGGGTCAAGCTCGCAAGCTCGCCGCCGCTCGGCGGCCTGACGCGCCTGCACTTCAAGCGCCTCGCCGCGCGGGCGATGCGCCAGGTCCTGGTCGACGCCGCGCGGCGCCGCAACGCGGAGAAGCGCGGCAGCGGGGCCGCGCCGATCACGTTCGACGAGGAGCTCCAGCAGGCCGCCGCGGGGGCGGATGAGCTGCTCGCGCTCGACGCGGCGCTCGAGGAGCTCGCGCGCATGAACCCGCGTCAGGCGGCGATGATCGAGGCGCGCTTCTTCGGCGGGCTCGAGGTCCGTGAGTGCGCCGAGCTGCTCGGAGTGTCCGAGGCCACGCTCTTGCGCGACTGGCGCGTGGCGAAGGCGTGGCTCGCGCGCGAGCTGCGCGGCGCGGACTGAGGCCGAGGGATCCGACCATGGAGCCGGCGCGCTGGGAACGAGTGCAGGCCCTGTTCCACCTGGTGGTCGGACTGCCGCCCGCCGAGCGTGCGGATCGGCTGCGCGAGGCGTGCGGGGATCCCGAGCTCGCCGCGGAGGTGCTCGCGCTGCTCGAGGAGGACGAGCGGGCGCCCGAGGCCCCGCCGCCCGACCTGGCCAAGCTCGCGAGCGGCTTCCTCTCGGCCGAGGACGGCGCGCTCCCGCGCGTGGACTTCGGGCCCTACCGGGTGCGCGCGCTCCTCGGCGAGGGCGGCATGGGCGTCGTCTACCTGGCCGAGCGGGCCGACCTCGGGAGCTTGGCCGCGATCAAGGTCTTGCGCGACGCGTGGCTCTCGCCCGCGCGGCGCGAGCGCTTCGCCGCCGAGCAGCGCACGCTCGCGCAGCTCGACCACCCCTCGATCGCGCGGCTCTTCGACGCCGACTCGCTCCCCGACGGCACCCCGTGGTTCGTCATGGAGTACGTCGAGGGGGTTCCGCTCACCGACTACTGCCGGGCGCACAGGACGACGATCGAGGGGCGGCTCGAGCTCTTCCGAGCGGTGTGCGAGGCGGTGCAATACGCCCACGGGCAGGCGCTGATCCACCGCGACCTCAAGCCCTCGAACATCCTGGTCAAGGCCGACGGCTCGGTAAAGCTCCTGGACTTCGGGATCGCGAAGCACCTGGAGGCCCTGGACTCGGGCGCCGAGGCGACGCTCACGGGCTTGGGCTTCATGACTCCGGCCTACGCCGCGCCCGAGCAGCTCCGCGGCGAGCGGCTGGGGATCCAGACCGACGTGTACGCGCTGGGCGTGATCCTCTACGAGCTCCTGACCCAGCGCATGCCGTTCGACGTCGCGGGCCGGGCGCCGCTCGAGGCGGCCTCGATCCTGCTCGAGTCCGAGCCGCTGCGCCCGTCGGCCGCCGCGAGGACAGGCGGCCCGCACTCGCGCGTGCGCGGAAGGGTCGCGTGGGCGGACCTGGACGTCCTGTGCCTGACGGCCATGCACCGCGACCCGGCGCGCCGCTACCCGACGGTCGAGGCCTTGATCCGCGACGTGGGGCACTTCCTCGCGAGCGAGCCCCTCGAAGCCCGGCCCGACGACATGGGCTACCGCCTCGGCAAGTTCGTGCGGCGCCACCGAGCCGCGGTGGTGGCCGGGGCCGCGGCGTTCCTCGTCATCGCCGCGATGGCGGGCTTCTACACGCTCAACCTGGCCACGGCGCGCGACGAGGCGCGCGCGCAGGCGGCGCGCACGGCGCGGATCCAGCGGCTGGCGCTCAACCTGTTCGAGGGCGGCGACGAGGCCGCCGGTCCGGCGGAGGACCTGCGCGTGGTCACGCTGGTCGAGCGCGGGGTCGAGGAAGCCGGCGCGCTCGCGGGCGAGCCGCTGGTTCAAGCGGAGCTCTACCGCACGCTCGGGGGCATCTACCAGAAGCTCGGGGACTTCGAGCGGGCCGAGGGGCTGCTCGCCGGCGCGCTCGAACGCCAGGTCGACCTGCTGGACGGAAGGGATCCCGAGGTCGCGTACACGCGCGTGGCGATCGGATCGCTGCGCATGGAGCAGGCGCGATACGACGAGGCCGAGGCCGCGGTCCGAAAGGCGCTCGAGGACTTGCGCAGGCGCCTGGCTGCCGACGACCCCGCCGTCGCCCGTGCCCTGGCCGCGCTCGGGCAGGTGCTCGAGGCGCGCGGTGACTACGCCGGCGCGATCGCGGTGAACGAGGAACTGGTGGCACTCCTGGACCGCGGCGGCGAATCCGCCGAGCTGGCCGCGGCGCTGGGCCAGCTCGCGGACAGCCATTACTACTCGGGCGACCGCGACACCGCCGATTCGATCAACGGGCGCCTCCTGGAGGCGACCAGGCGGCTATACGGCGAGAAGCACCCGCGC
>DATKBQ010000207.1:0-7151 GCA_035546375.1 Planctomycetota bacterium
ACCGGCTCTCTACCGCCGGGCGGGTGGCGCGCCGCGCTCGGGGAGCGCGGGGGCACGGGCGGGCGGCGTGATCGCGTCCGGGGCGCGCGCGACGCCGCCCTGGTCGAGCCACGCGCGCACGCGGTCGCGGGTCGCCGGGCCTATGCCGTACACGTCGTCGATGTAGAGGTAGCCGCTGCCGGGCCGGTGTTGCCAGCGCGCCCGGGCGATCGCGATCGCGTGCCCCTCGCCGATCCCCGGCACCCGCCGGAGCTCGCGCGGCGCCATCTTCGTCAGATCGCGCGGCGCCGGCCGAACGCCCGCGGTGCCCTCCGCGACCTCGCCCCGCTGCGCGAACGGCAGGCTTCCGGCCAGCCAGCCGATCGCGGCCAGGATCCAGGCCGGCTCGCCCACCGGCCGGCGGCTCGGGCGCTCGTCCATGGCAGAGACACGACTCTCGGCTCGGCCGGCGGTTTCAGGGATTCGCCAGTGCCCGTGGCCTCGAAAGAGTCGGTCCGAAGGGCGTACGCTGTGCCGGCGTGAAGCTGACTCTCGAACTCGACGACCCGATCGTGCTCCAGCTCGAGGAGGAAGCCCTGCGCCGGCGGCAGACGATCTCCGAGCTGGTCGAAGCGGCGCTGCGCCAGTTCCTACGGCCGCCCGCGCCAGCGAAGAAGCTCCCGCCCCTGCAGACGTTCGACAGCGGGGGGCATCTCGTGGACATCTCGAACCGCGAGGAACTCCACGATGCAATGGACGGGGCGCGCAGCGAAGGAAGCGACAGCCCGTAGCTGGACGAAGCGCGGCCTCAGGGCCCGTTGAGGGCCTGGAGCTCCTCGGGGTCGGCGTCCGGCACGGCCGGGCTCGGCTCGCCGGGCGGCCCGGCCAGGGAACGCGGCCCGGCGGACAGCGAGCCGCCGAACAGCTCGAGGTAGCGCCCGAGCACCTGCTCCAGGAAACCCTCGGCATCCGCCTCGGACTCGATGCGGCGCGGCGCGTGCGGCGGAGCGTGGCCCTCGAGCGCATCCTCGACCTGGACGAGCGATCCGAGCAGCTCGCTGCCGAGGCGCCAGCTCACGGAGCGCGCGAGCGCCGTGCAAGCGAGCTGCTCGTCGATGCGCGCGATGCGCCGCACCAGGAGCTCGCCCAGCGGTCGCCGCGCCACGTCGAGCGCCGCCAGGAAGACGCCGGGGTCGGAGGAGATCAGCGACGGCTCGCCCGCCCGTGCCGGCGAGACGGGCACGAGGTAGACGCGCCTCCCGCGCGAGCTGGCGAGCACGCGGCGGTCGAAGCAGCGCACCGAGTCGGGCTGCAGCCCCTCGAGGCGCGCGACGAGCTGCGGGCTGAAGCCTTCGGCCACCAGCACGACGCGCGGCGCGAGGTCGGGGCGCAGGCTCGCGGCGCCGAGGTGCGCGGCGAGCAGCGAGCGGTTCGTCCGCGCGAACGCCAACGCATCGAGCACCGCGAGCGGCGCCTCGTCGCCTTCGCCCGGGACCAAGAGCACGAGCACGAGCCGCCCCGCGGCGTCGACGGCGACCAGCTCGGCCTCGAGTCCCTCGCCGAGCTCGAGCTGGCGATCGATCGGCTCGAGGTCGGGCAGCGCCTCGGCGAGCGCGCGGCCCAACCCCTCCCGCAGGCGCTCGAGGTCCTGGGGAACCAGACCACCCCTCTTGGCCTGCATCCGCGCCTATTGAATCGCCGGGCCCCCGCGGCGCCCAGTCATCCTTTTTCGTTCCTCGTACGAAGGAACTAGAGCCCGAGCCCCCGGGAGCGCAGCAAATGGGCCAGGGCGAGGGCCAGCGCGTCGGTCGCGTCCAGGGGCTCGGGGGCCCGCTCGAGCGAGAGGAGGCGGGCGACCATGGCCGCCACCTGGGTCTTGTGGGCGGCCCCGCTGCCGATCAGCGCCTTCTTCGCCACGGCGGGCGGGTACTGCACGACCTGCGCGCCGGCCTGCACGGCGCAGGCCAGGACCACGCCGCGGCCCTCCCCGATGCGCAAGGCGCTCTGGGGGTTGCGCCAGGCGAAGGCGCCCTCGACCACGACCACGGCCGGCCGCAGCTCGGAGAACAGCCGGTCGAGGCCGGCGCGGATCGCGCCGAGGCGCTCCGGCACCGCCAGGCGCGGGTCCGGGCGCAGGACGCCGGCGGCGAGCAGGCGCGGGCCGCGCGGCGAGACGGTGAGCGCGCCGTAGCCGACGACGCGCGTGCCCGGGTCGATCCCGAGCACGACCGTCGGCGGCGCCGCGGATCCGCGCGGCGCTTCCTGCGCGGCGCCGGCGCTCACCGCGGCGGCGGGAAAGGCTTCCTCCCGGCCATGGCGGGACCCTACGCTCTCGCGCAGGGCGCTCCAAGGGCGAAGGATGACGACCACCGCGAACGAGCGCACGACGGCGATCCTGGTGGCCGCCGGCGGCTCGACGCGCATGGGCGGCGGGCCGCGCAAGCCGCTGCTCGAGATCGGCGGCCGGACGCTGGTCGAGCACGCCGCGGGAGCCTTCGACGCGGTGCGCGAGGTCGAGGAGATCGTGATCGCCGGCCACCCCGAGGACCTGGGGCGCCTGCGCGAGCTGGCGCGGAGCTCGCCCGCGCTCGCCAAGGTCCGCGCGGTCGTCGCCGGCGGGGACCAGCGCGTCGATTCCGTGCGCGCCGGCGTCGCTGCGGCCTCGGCCGGCGCCGCGCTCCTGTGCGTGCACGACGCGGCGCGCCCGCTGGTGGAGCCCGAGACGATCCGCCGCGCGATCGACCTGGCCACGCGCGAGGGTGCGGCGCTGGTCGCCGTAGCGGTGCGCGACACGCTCAAGCGCTCGGACGCGAGGATGCGTGCGGAGTCGACGCTCGATCGCACGAGCCTGTGGGCCGCGCAAACTCCCCAGATCTTCCGCGCCGCGCTCCTATGCGATCTGCTCGAGCGCGCGCACCGCGATGGCTTCGCGCCGACCGACTGCGCCGCGCTGCACGAGCGCTACGCGGGCCCGGTCCCGATCGTCGAAGGCGAGCCCACGAACATCAAGGTGACGACGCCCGCCGACCTCGCGCTCGCCGCGGCGATCCTCGCTCAGCGAGAGGGAGCCCGCCCGTGAAGCACCGCGTCGGCATCGGCTTCGACGTGCACCGCCTGGAGCCGGGCCGAGCGTGCATCCTCGGCGGCGTCCGCATCCCCTACCCCAGCGGCCCCGCGGGCCATTCCGACGGCGACGCGGTCCTGCACGCGCTCGCCGACGCGATCCTCGGCGCCGCCGGCCTCGACGACCTCGGCACGCTGTTCCCCGACTCCGATCCGCTGTGGAAGGGCGCCGACAGCGCCGCGCTGCTCGTCACCGTCCTCGGCAAGGTCCGCGCGCTCGGCTGGTCCGTCGTGAACGCCGACATCGTCGTCGCCACCGAGGGCCCGCGGATCGCGCCGCACCGCGCCGCCATGCGCGCGCGTATCGCCGAGCTGCTCGGCGTCGAGATCGACGCCGTCAACCTCAAGGGCAAGTCCCTCGAGGGCCTCGGCCCCCTCGCCGGTGGCGCGGGCATCGCGGTGCAGGCGGTTTGTCTCTTGAGCGCCAGGGCCTGACCGCGCCGCGAGGAACCCCGGTCCGGCCGTCGAGCTCGATCGGCAACTCCGCTTCGAGCTGCCGAGGGGCTAGCGCAGGAACGGAGCGGCGGCTTCGATCCGCGGGAGGAGCAGCGCCGCGATCCGCTCGTGGGCGTGCAGATTGATGTGGAAGTCCTGCCAGTAGCAGGCCTCCTCCGAGCGCGCGAGCTCCGGAGCCAGATCGAGGACCTCGCTCTCGGAATCGCGCAGCGTTCGGATCAGGCGCTCGGCGAGCCGCGCGCCGACGTGCAGGTGGTGCTCGGAGAGCTCGAGCGCGCCGTGGAGCTGCTCGAGCGTCGCCCGCGCCTCGGGCCGCGACGTGTCGAAGGCCGAGGGGACGTGCACGAAGATCGCCGCGGCGCCGCGCGCGCGGCACGCGGCTTCGATCTCCGCGCAGGCCAGGCGCGCGCCGCGGAAGGCCAGCTCGAGCTCGTCGGGATACTGCTGGAAGTACAGCGCCTGGTTGATCCCCGTGATCAAGGGCTCGCTGCTGAGCTGTGTGGCCTTCTGGATCCGCTCCCAGTAGCCCGAGGAGCGCGGCGGCCGCAGCGTGCGCTCGAAGTAGTGCAGGGGATCGAGCATCTCGAGGAAGTCGTTGCCGCTGAAGAACGCGACGACCACGACTTGCGGGTCGAGCGCAAGGTGCTTCTCGATCGCGCCGAGATAGTTGTAGAAGGAGTAGCCCATCACCGCCGCGTTCAGCACCTCGACGCTGCGATCCACGTGGCGCGCGGCGAGCGCGGCCTGCAGGAGTGCGCAGTACGACTCGGCGTTGTCGCACACGCCGTCGGTCTGCGAATCCCCCACCACGAGCACGCGCAGGTCGGGACGCTCCTCCGACACCTCGGCGTCCATCCGCAGGCCGGCGGCGTTCGTCCTGCGGATCCAGCGCCCCTTGGGATGCCCTCTCCACTCGACGCGCTTCTCGTAATGCGGCCGGTAGACGTAGTAGGCTTGGGGGTCGAAGACGTAGCTCGGGGCGCGCAGCGGGAACAGGAGCGCAGCGTCCTCCTCGCTCATCGGTCCGCGGGGCAAGGTCGGACCCGCCTCCCCGCGCAGCTCCGCTCCGGAACGCTCCCCGCGGCGCCTCAGGAGCAGGTCGCTCACCGCGCTCGAGTTGTCCACGAGCCGCGTCCGCGGCTTGTCGCGCAGGCTCAAGAAGGCCGCAGCCACGCCGGCGGCCGCGAGCACGGCGAGCCCGGCGAGCAGCCGTCGCGCGCGCATGGGGACCGCCGCCATCGAGGCCATGCTACCTTCGCGCTCCGCAACCTCTCGCGAAAGACCCGTGACTCGACCCGGAGCACTGGCGAGCGTCCTGGCAGCGCTCGCCGCAGCGTCGTTCCCCGCCTGCGGCCCGTGCGAGGAGACGATCGAGGTGCGCCACGCCGACGGCCGCCTGCAGTGCCGCGGCATGCTCGTCGAGGGGGTGAAGACGGGCCTGTGGACGCAGTGGTATCCGGACGGACGGAAGGAGATCGAAGGCAGCTTCGTCCGCGGCGAGCGCCACGGGACATGGAAGACCTGGTATCCGAGCGGTGCGCAGCGCTCGGTCGAGCGCTGGAGCGCGGGACGGCTCGCGGGCACGAGCACGGAGTTCTTCGAGGGCGCAGGCCCGCGCAGCGAGGGACGCTATGAGAACGGCGAGCGCCAGGGCGAATGGCGCACGTGGTTCGAGAGCGGCGCGCTGCACTCGCTCGTCACCTGGAAGGACGGAAGGCGCGAGGGGGCGTGCGTGGAGTTCTTCGAGGAGGGTGGGAAGGCCTCCGAGGGCGCCTTCGCGGTCGACGAGCGCGATGGAGCGTGGATCGAGTGGTACCCGGGCGGCGGCAAGCTGCAGGCAGGCCGCTATGCGCGCGGCGCGAGGCAAGGCTTGTGGCGCTTCTGGTACGAGAACGGCGAGCTCCAGGCGGAGGGGGCCTTCGTCGATGGCCAGCGCGATGGGCCGTGGACGGAGTGGCACGCCACCGGCCTCGAGCGCCGCGAAGGCGCCTGGAAGGCAGGGCGAATGGAGGGGTGCTGGACCGATTGGCACGAGAACGGCGCGATCTTGAGCGAAGGCGCCTACCGCGACGGCCTGCAGGAGGGGACCTGGACGAGCTGGCACGCGAACGGCGCCCTGGACACCCGGGCGACCTTCGCCGCGGGCGAGCTCGAGGGCGCGGCGGCGAAGTGGTTCGAGGACGGCCGGCTGCAATGGCAGGGCGCATTCGCGGCGAGGAAGCGCCACGGACCCTGGGTGCAGCACTACGCCGACGGCACGAAGGACTTCGAAGGGGTCTTCCGCGACGGCCTGCGCGAGGGCCGCTGGAGCTTCTGGTTGCCCGACGGCCAGCCCGACTCGGCGCGCTCGGGCCTCTACCAAGGCGACCGCAAGGTCGCGGACTGACCCACTGCGTGATCACGTGCGCAGCTCGAGCTGTTGGCGAATCGCTGCACGCATCGGCGGCGCGAGATCCACGGGGCTCGTCCCATTCTTGATAAGGCGGACAGTCCGTGGACACGTTGGAACCCTCGGGCAGGGTCGCAGCCTCGAATGGGTACCGCCTCGGCGAGCTTCGCGCACCTCAGTTCGGGGCCTGCGCGGCGCTCTCGGATTCCACGGGTGGCTTCGAGCGCTCCAGAGCGGCCTTGCTGGTCTTGTAGATCGCGTCCAGCCACACGTCGCGCGCGGTCTGGCGGGCGAGCAGGAAGGCCAAGACGCCGAGCGGCGTGAAGAGCACGGCGGGCCAGATCCGCTCCGAGGTCCACAGGGCGAACGCCGAGCCGCTCGCGAGGACGGCGATCCACAGCCACGAGAGGGCGCGGCCGGTCAGGCCGCGGTGCTGGCAGAAGCGCCAGAGGATCCAGGTGAGCGCAACGCAGGCAAGCAAGGTTGCCCAACCGATGACTGACTGCGCTTGGTGTGCGGTTGCGGGCGCGATCGGCAGCTCCTCGCGCGCGAATCCGGCGGCGCGCAGGCCGAGCACGAAGGCCAAGTCGAGCGCTGCGAGCGCGAACAGGGCGACGAAACTCGCCCGCAGCCAGCGCGGGAGCGGGCCCTGCGGCGTCGGCGCGGTCGTGGCGAGGCCCAGGGCAAGCAGGCCGAAGCCGGCGAGCGCGAGCGCCAGCGTGTAGGCCGAGCCCCACTCCGCGTGGGCTTGCGGCGGGAGGGTCCAGGCGAGCGGGGCGAGGCCGAGGAGCAGGAACCCCAGGCCGGCGAGCTTGAGGCCCAGGCGCGTGTCCTCGAGCACGGCGAGCGACGGCGGGTCCGCCGCGCCGCTCAAACGGCCACCTCGCTGCCCGCAGGGAACTGCACCGCGTGCAGCCGCGCGTACGCGCCGCCGCGCGCGATCAGCTCGGCGTGGCTGCCGAGCTCGACCAGCCGGCCCTCGTCGAGCACCGCGATCCGGTCGGCGTTGCGGATCGTCGAGAGCCGGTGCGCGATCACGACCACCGTGCGGCCCTCCTTCAGCCGCTCCAGCGCGCGCTGCACCTCGGCCTCCGACTCGCTGTCCAGGGCGCTGGTCGCCTCGTCGAGCAGGAGCAGCGGCGCGCCCTTCAGGATCGCGCGCGCGATCGTGATGCGCTGGCGCTGCCCGCCCGAGAGCCGCGAG
>DATKBQ010000208.1:0-2338 GCA_035546375.1 Planctomycetota bacterium
AGCGAAGCCGCCGAGCGCGCGGCGCTGGAGGCGGAGATCGCTGCCGACCCCGCGCTCGCCGCCGAGCGCGAACGCCTGGCCGCGACGATCGGCCTGGTGAGCTCGCTCGCGGCCGACGTGCCCGCCGAACGCCTCTCGCCCGAGGCCGCCGCGCGCTTGGCGAGCGCCGCCGCGGGCGGCGGGCGCATGCTCGCCGGTCCCGGCTCGAGCGGCCGCGTCTGGTACGCGTCGCCGGTCTTCCGCGCGGCGGCGGGCTTCGCGCTCGTGCTCGGGGCATTCGCACTGTGGCGCGGTTCCCAGGGCGGCACCTCGCTGCGCCACGACGTGCTCACGGCCGACGCGGAGCCCGCCGCGGCGCGACGCGCCGCCGACGGACCGTTCCTGTACGACGAGTGGGGCGAGAGCGAGCGCGAGAAGCGCGCGAAGGACGAGTTCGCGCTGCGCGAGGCGCCGCCCTCGGAGCCGGAGCCCGTGATGGACGCAATCGATCCGTCGGGGCTCACCGAGGCGCAGGACCTCGACGCGGGTCTGGTGCGCGAGTTGACGGCGCTCGGCTCCACGGGAGGTGCGCAGGAGGAAGCGAAGCTCGGGAGTCGCTTCCAGGCCGAGCAACTGGGCGCGGAGCGAGTCCAACTGCTCGAGCGCCAAGCGAGCTCCGGTCCCGGCTCACCCGGTCCGTCCGGCCCGGGCGCCCCGGTCGGCGGCGGATCGACCTATCGGGGCCCCGGCGACAGCGGTGCGCCGGGCGCAGAGGGTCGCTTCGGCGGACGCGGCGGAAACAAGCGCCTCCTCGCGAAGAACGCGGACACGGCCCCCGCGGCGTCTCCCGCCCAGTCCAGCCCAGCGCCGACGGTCGCCAAGAGTTCCGCCACGACCGGCTCCGACGAGTTCTTCCTTGGCCGCGGCGAGGCCAAGCAGGAGCCCGAGGGGCAACTCGACGGGCTCGCCTTCAACGACGTCCTCGGCGGCGGCAAGGAGCTGGAAGACGCGGCGCTCGAGCGCCTGCGCGGCCTGGGCTACATCGGCGACGACGACCAGGCCAATCGCCAGGCGCGCATTGCCCTGCAGGAGCTGGGCTATGCCGGCGTGGCGGGCGAGGAGCGCCACGAGCGCCCGCTGACGCACGAGCAGCGCACGCGTGCGATCGAGCTCCTGCTGGCCGACTGCCGCCGGCGCCCGAGCGAGCACCCGCGCGACATGTTCTACCGCTGGTGGGGCGACAACCCCTTCGAGTACGCGCGCACCGACGCGCTCTCGACCTTCGCGGTCGACGTCGACACGGCGAGCTACACCCTGGCACGGCGCTACTTGGTCGACGGTCACCTGCCGACCAAGCAGCAGATCCGCACCGAGGAGTTCGTCAACTACTTCAAGGGCGACGTCCCCGCACCGAGCGAGGAGACCTTCGCGGTCGCGACCGAACTGGCGCCGACGCCCTTCAACCGCTCCGGCGATGCCTGGACTCTGCGCGTCGTGCTGCGCGGCCGCGAGGTCTCGCGCCAGGAGCGCCAGCCGCTGGCCCTGACCTTCGTGGTCGACGTCTCGGGCTCGATGAGCCAGCAGAATCGCCTCGAGCTCGTCAAGCACGCCATGCGCCTCCTGGTGGGGGAGATGGACGCGCGCGACAGCCTCTCGATCGTGGCCTTCTCCAACGAATCGCGGCTGGTTCTGCCGATGACCTCGGCCCGCAACCGCGGCCTGATCGAGTCGGCCATCCACCCGCTCGCGCCCCAGGGCGGCACGAACGTGCAGGCCGGCCTGCGCATGGGCTACGAGGCTGCCCTGGCCGGCCTCGACCCCGAGGCCCACAACCGCGTCGTGTTCCTCTCCGACGGCGTGGGCAACATCGGCGAGACCGATGCGACGGCGCTCAGCCGCGAGGTCGAGAGCGCACGCAAGCGCGGCGTGTGGCTCAACACGGTCGGCGTCGGCATGGGCAACCACAACGACGCCTTCTTGGAGCAGCTCGCGGACAAGGGCAACGGCCTCTGCAACTACGTGGACGACGAGCGCGAGGCGCGCCGCGCCCTGGTCGAGAACTTCACGGGCGCCTTCGAGCCGATCGCCAAGGACGTCAAGATCCAGGTCGAGTTCGATCCGCGCCAGGTCGAGCGCTACCGCCTGCTCGGTTACGAGAACCGCGCCATCGCCGATGCCGATTTCCGCAACGATGCGGTCGACGCGGGCGAGGTCGGCGCCGGCCACCAGGTGGTGGCGCTGTACGAGGTCGTCCGCACGGGCGACGGGGACGGACCGCTGGCCACCGTGCGCGTGCGCTGGAAACCCGTGGCGGTGAGCCTGTCGAGCGCGATGCTCCAGCAGTTGGCCAACGCGCCCG
>DATKBQ010000209.1:0-6089 GCA_035546375.1 Planctomycetota bacterium
GCGCTACACTGCGCGCTTCCGCCCCCATGCGCCCCACGATCCAGGCCCTCCGGGCCCTGCAGGAGCTCGACCAAGAGATCTTCCGCCTGCGCTCGGAGCTGCGCCGCATGCCCGAGGAGCGCGCCCAGCGCCGGGCCCAGATCGACACCGCGATCGCCCGCAAGGAGGACGCCCTCACGCGCTCGCGCGAGCTGCGCACGCGCATCAAGGAGATCGAGGACGAGACCACGATCCAGCGCCAGCGCGTGCGCAAGGTCGAGCACGAGGCCTCCACCTCGCGCAGCGACATGGCGCTGCTCGCCGCCTACCAGCACCAGATCCGCACGCTCAAGCGCGGGATCAGCGGCGCCGAGGAAGAGGGCCTGGCGCTGGTCGAGCAAGTCGAGGCCGCCGAGGCCGACGTCGAGCGCATGAAGGGCGAGATCGCCGCCGCCGAGGAGGTCTACCTCGCCTTCTCGGCCAACATCGACCGCGAGCTGGCCGCGGCCGCCTCGCGCCTGGCGGAGCTAGAGAACGAGCGCGCGCGCAGGCTCTCCTCCGAGGTGACGCCGGAAGCGCTCTCGCTCTACGAGCGGCTGCTCACGGCGCGCGAAGGGGTGGCGTTGGCGGAGCTGGAGGGGCGGATCTGCCAAGCCTGCTACATGGAGCTGCCGACCAACCGCTACGTGCGTGTCGCGCGCGGCTCCGAGCTGGTGCAGTGCCCGAGCTGCGACCGGATCCTGTTCATCCGCGACTGAGCGCGCACAGCGCCCCCTGGCGCGTGCCGCGGCGCTCCAGCTCCACGGCCAGCAGCTCGCGCACGCGGTTCTTGTGCGCGCCCCAGCGCGGGGCCAAGAGCTCGGCCTCGCTCGCATCGGCGCTGAGGCGGTGCAGTACCTGCTCGGGCGCCAAGCGCTCGACGAAGTCGGCCAGCCAATCGACGTAGGTCGCGAGCTCCAGCGGCTGGACGCGACCCTCGCGCCACCAGCGCGCGAGCTGCGTGCGCCGGAGCACCATCAGGTGGTGCACTTTCACGCCCTCGACGCCCGCCGTAGCGAGCGCCTCCGCCGTGCGCCGCGCGCCCTCGCGCCCGTCGCCCGGAATCCCGAGGATCGCGTGGCCGACCACGAAGAGGCCGCGCTCGCGCGCGCGCCGCGCGGCGTCGTGGAACTCCGCCACCGTGTGGAAGCGGCGGATCTCCTCGAGCAGGCGATCGTCGGCGACCTCGAGCCCCAGCTCGACCCAGACCGGAACGCGCCTCGCAAGCTCGCCGAGCACGTCCAGCGCCTCCTCGCCCAGCGTGTCCGGCCGCGTGGCGACGCTGACCGCGACGACGGCGCCTCCCAGGTGCGGCCCGACCACGGAGAGCACCTCCCGCAGCCGCGCGGGCGGGACGTAGGTGTTCGAGTAGGACTGGAAGTAGGCGATCGCGCCGGAGCCCGCCTCGCGCCGCGCGACGCGCGCGAGACCCTCCTCGAGCTGCCGCGCCAGGTCCGCCCCGCGCCGCCAGGCGCCGGTGCCGGAACCCTCGACGTCGCAGTAGACGCATCCTCCGCGCGCCTTGGTGCCATCGCGGTTGGGGCAATCCGAGCCCGCGTCGAGCGCGACGCGGTGCACCGGCCGGCCGAAGACCTCGACCAGCCAGGGCCGCAGGGTGCGGAAGGGGAGCGCGCCGTCCATCGGCGCCGATCCTAGCAAGCGGCGCGTTCGCCCAGGCGCGGCGCGGGGCGTTCACTCGCGCAAGGCGCCCAGGCGCTCGCGGGCCGACTCGTAGCGCGCCTGCAGGGACTCCGCGCGCGAGGACACGAAGCGGAACAGGTCGACGCTGAAGAAGACCGACGGCGTGTCGTCGAAGTAGTCGTCGTCGTCGTCGAAGTCGTGCCAGCTCACGCCCAGGTTGAGGTTGCGCTTGAGGTGCAGGAGCGCGCCTACGCCCGGGCCGACGTCGTCGCGCACGGTCAGGGCGAGCGAGCCGCCGTAGAAGTCCTCGTAGTCGGCTCCGCGGTACTTCAGGAAGCCGATCACCTCCAGGCTGAGCGCCTCGTTCGCGCGCAGCTCGTCGAAGCTCGAGACGTCCGCCTCGACCCCGAGCGCGGGGTGGAGCAGGATCCACTGGTGGTCGGGCGGGTCGTAGGGGGGAAAGTCGAGCACCAGGCTGTTGAAGAGCGCCTCCCAGGGGAACTGCGAGAAGCCGCGGTCGAGGTAGTTCTCCCAGCGCCGCTCGGCTTGGTGGATCAGCTCGACGTGCTGGCGGCGGATGGGCTCGTTGAACTTGGTCAGGAGCCAGCGGACCGTGTCCGCGCGCAGGCGCAGGTCGAGCATCTCCTCGGGCGGGATCGCGGAGGTGTACATGCCCGCTCCCGTCGCGGTCGTGAAGGCGATCTTCTCCGGGCTCCCGCCGAAGAGCGCGGCGTGCTCCATGTCCGCATCGTCGGGCTCGGAGGTGGGCACGAAGACCTGCGCCCCCAGGCCGCGCCCCGAGAGGAAGCCGATCACCAGGGCGCGCTCGGCGTCGGTGTCGAGCGGCCCCTCGATCCCGGGCAGGGCGCCCGCCGCGCCCAGCGCGTCGGCCAGCTCGTCGAGCTTGCGCTGGAGCTTCGACTTCGCTCCGGGATCGCCGCTCCACGGGCGCTGTCGCAGCTCCTCGGCCAGGGCCTCGATCACCTCCAGCCAGCGGCCCTCCTGGATCGCGTCCTCGAAGCGCTGGTGGACTTGGGCGTGGTAGCGCGGGTCCTCGGGCACCGCCTCGTAGCGCGGCTCGCCCTGCGCCGCGGGGTCGTTCGCCCATTGGTCGACCGGCACCTCGGTGTACTCGATCGGGCGCCGCTCCCATTCGGGCTCCTGCGCGGCCGCGAAGGGCGCGGCGAGCACGAGCGCGAGGATGACCCCCAGGCACGGCTGAAGAGCGCGGCGCAAGCCGCCGGAGGCTCGGGACCTGCTCGGCGCCAGCGGAGCGATCAAGGCAGCACGTCCCGGATCTCCCGCAGCAGCTTGAAGCCCCGGGAGACGATCCCGAGCGCCTCCGGCAGGCTCGGATCGTCCGCGAGCTCGTGGCGCAGCGCGCTCAGCTCCGCCAGCTTCGCGCGCGCCTCGACCAGGGGCTGGAACTGGCCGCCGAAGCGCGGATAGGCCGCCTCGTCGACCGCGCGCCCCGCCTCGGCGGCGGTGATCGCGTCGGAGCGCGTGATCGCCCGCAGGATCGGGACGTGGCAGCGCGGGTTGTCGAGGTAGTGGCCGAAGCCGTGCACGTTCCACTCGCGGAAGTGTCCGAGCTCCTCCCCGCGGTAGAGCGTGCTCCAGTTCGAGGGCGCGAAGCGGCGCGGGATCGTGAACGGGTCGAGCTCGTGGTGGAAGCTGTGGAAGCGCGAGCAGTAGGCCTGGGCGCTGTTCGCCGGCCCGGGCCGGACGATCGAGGTGTAGGCCTTGAAGTCGCTCTGCAGGACGCGGCTGGTGTTGGCCAGCATGAAGATGTGCTTGAAGGCCCAGTGGGGGTGCGCGAGCGTGTTCGGCAGGTTCGCGGGGGGCGCGCCGCCGAGCTTGCAGAGCGCGTCGTGGGTGACCGCCGTCCCCAGGCTGTGCGCAATCACCGAAGCCGTGGCGCCGCCGTGCTGGTCGAACTCGCGCGCCAGCACGGTCGCGATCTGGTCGACGACCGAGATGCGGATGCGCTCGCGGTAGAGACGGAACAGGCGGTAGATCACGACGTCGGCGATGTGCGTCCAGTAGAAGTCCGCGTCCTCCGCGGCGATCCCGTCGAGCCAGTCGAGCCCGCCCGCGAAGTCCAGGTCCTGGGCCGCGGCGAAGGCCGACACGGGCCCGGCCGAGTCCTGCCACGTGCGCAGCACGCCGGTGATGCGCTCGTCGTAGTCGATCGGCACGAACTCGGCCCACTGCGCCAGGCTCCGGCCCTGGAAGAACGGGTAGCGCTGGGCGCTCTCCTCGAGCTTGGCGACGACCGACTCGGCCCACGCCTGCGGCGCATGCCGCCCCATCCCGTGCACGAGGAACACGATGTGCTTCATGACCGGTCTCCCTCCTGGTTCGAGGCAGGCAGCGCGCGCGGGAGTGTTGCGAGCGCCGCGGGATCGTACGGATCCGTGGCGCGCGGCTCAAGCCGCGCGACCGCAGGGCCGGAGCGGTGGCGCCTCGGCTGCCGATCACCCGGAGAAGATGTCTCGCGGCGGCTCGGCGCTCTCGCGGCGGCAGGTCAAAGCGAGCTCGCCCAGATGGAGGAGCTGGATCAACACCTCGTCGATGTCGGAAACGAGAACCCTCTCCAGATGTCGATCGAGGAGACTGCCCAGGCTCACCGCGTTTGCGATGAGCTCGGAGGCGATCAGCGCGCGCAGGGCCAGCAGGAAGGTCGAGGGGGAGCGAGCCGACTCGAGCAGGAACGTCCCGGCAGCCATGCAGGCCGGCGTGCGCGGCAAGGCCCACTCGTCCGGGAGTCCCTCCGGCTCGCACAGGGCCTCGACGAGCGCTCCGCATGTCAGGATGTCTTCATCGCGAACGGCGTGGCCGAGGGCAGTCACCGCGGCGCGCGCCGCCGCCTTCGCGATCCACTCCGAGTCGGCCAAGGCGAGGCCGGCGCCGTTGCTCAGGATTCCGGCCTCGAGACACCGTTGCACTACGAGAGCCAGATGCGGGCCGCGAATCGTCACGGGCGCCGTGATGCCGGGCCACGCATCCAGCAATCGAGTTACGGACGGATCGATCGCGCCCTGTACCGGCGGCATGCGCAGCCGGGCCGATGAAGCGTGCGCCGGCGGGGCAGCGATCTCGTCGAGCGCACGAAGCAAGTGATGCACCGCGAACGAGGCGTTCCGCAGGGCTCGTTCCAGCTCCGAGCGCTCGACCCGCTCGTCGCGTTCCAGCAAGGCGCTGAAGGCGTCCTCGTGCTTCGACGTCAGGTCGTAGCCGACGTGCTCGAGCCAGGGCAGGAAGAGCCCGCGCAGCCCCGTGCTCGCTTCCACCCGCGCGTAGAACTCCTTCGCTTGGCGGGCGTAGCGCGCGGTCCGCTCCTGGAACCAGGCGGTCAGGGTGTGGCCCAACCCGTCGTTCTCGGCCATGTGGAGCATCTGCAAGGTGAACGAGAGCGTGGCCGGACCGGGGACCGCGCGCGAGAAGTCGGTCGCGGGGACGCCGAGCACGGGATTCACGACCCTGAAGTACCGCTCGAAGTGGTCGTACTCCTCGATCGCGTTGCGCAGGAAGACCGCTCGCGCCCTCGCGTGCCTGCTGCGAATGGCCGCCCGCGCGGCGGTCTGGCCGACGGACCGGGAGAGCTGGAGGTTGTGCGCGAGCCAGGCGATCAGCGCGGTCTCGTCCCCATCCCGGATCCTCCGCCAGACGGGGTGACGGTAGTAGCGACCGTAGGCGATCGTGCTCTCGATCGCGAACGCCTCGCGCACGTCCCGCAGGCGCGAGAGCTCGGGGAGCGGCCCCTTCGTGAGGCAGCCCTGCGCTTCCAGGAGCTGGCGCACGCCCGGCAGGCCTGTCGCGGGGACGAGCTCGTCGATCGCTCGCTCGCGCGCGAGGAATCCGGCGAACCCCGCCGTCGCCTCCACCCAGGCACGGGGAAGCGAGGTCTCCCAGAAGCCGTGGCGCAGCACGACGGCGTCGTCCGAGCGCAGCACCTCGACGGAGGCGCGAAGCATCCCGGCCGGAGTCCTGCGACTCTCAGCGCCTTCTTTCGACGCCCCCGTTGCTCGGCGAGCCCGCTCCCGATCGATCCCAGCGCGCGAGGAGACGCGCCGCCCGGCCATCAGCGCACGATCACGGTGCTGGCTTTCGTGAACACCTTGGCCTTCGTCCCCTTGGGCAGGTCCAGCAGCTCCATCAGCTTCCTGATCCTTTGGGGAGACTCGTGGAGCCGTGCGGTAGCGCCGGTCAACGCGACCGTCCCGAGGGGGACTCCGCTCTTCCGCGTGAAGACGACCGCCGTAGTGCCGTTTGCAGCCTTCTTCCTCGCCTTCCGCTTCCTGGATTTCGCGCGCGCTTTCGCTTTGGCCATGCTCCACCTCCCCGGGTCGGAATACGAAGGTCGCGGGACACTGCGTGCCGGAAGAGCACGCTGATGCGCACGCCACCCTGGAGCCCAGGATGGCGAG
>DATKBQ010000210.1:0-6469 GCA_035546375.1 Planctomycetota bacterium
ATTTCCAGGTGGACTCTGGGCTGCTCGCCTCCGCCGTAGGCCTCGCGGTCGCCTCGGCGCTGCTCGCCGGGCTGTACCCGGCCTGGCGCATGGCGCGCGTGTCGCCGGCGGTGGCCTTGCGGGTGGAGTGATGAGAGCCACCGCCGTTTCGTTCCTCCCACTCGTGGCGAGCCTGGCGTGGATGCTCGGCGCGTGCGGCGACCGGCCGACCCCGCGCGATGAGCCCGCGCTGAACCTCGAGGAGCTGCTCGGCGGTCCGCCTCCGGAGGGCTTCGAGCGAGCGCTCGAGCCGCGCGAGCTCGCCTTCCCGGCCGACCACGGCCCCCACCCCGGCTTCGCGACGGAGTGGTGGTACTTCACCGGCGTGCTCGCCTCGGGGAACAGGACGTTCGGCTACGAGCTGACCTTCTTCCGCAAGGCGCTCGAGCCCGAGCCCCGGCCGCGCGAGTCGGCCTGGGCGGCGAGCCAGCTCTACCTCGCGCACTTCGCGCTGAGCGACGTGGACGCGGGCCGCTTCCGCGCCTACGAGCGCTCGAGCCGCGCGGCGCTGGACCTCGCCGGCGCGCGCGCCGAGCCGTTCCGCGTGTGGGTGGAGTCCTGGTCGGCGGAGGGCGCTGCCGGGGGAACGTTCCCGCTGCGCCTGCGCGCCGCGCGCGAAGAGGACTCGATCGACCTCGTCCTCGAGCCGCTGAAGCCGCCCGTCCTGCACGGCGAGCGCGGGCTCTCGCGCAAGGGCGCCGCTCCCGGCAACGCCTCGTACTACTACTCGATCCCGCGCTTGACGACCTCGGGCGAGGTGCGCTCGGCAGGCGAGCGCTTCGCGGTCGAGGGCCTCTCGTGGATGGACCGCGAGTGGGGCACGAGCGCCCTCGAGCCGGGAACCGTGGGCTGGGACTGGTTCGGCCTGCGCCTCGACGACGGGCGCGAGCTGATGCTCGTGCGGCTGCGCCGCGAGGACGCCGGCGCCGACCCGGCGAGCAGCGGGACGCTGGTCGAGGCGGATGGCGCCTCGCGCGCGCTCGCCCACGGCGACTTCGTGGTCGAGCCGCTCGGGACCTGGACCAGCCCGCACAGCGGGGCGCGTTACCCCTCGCGCTGGCGGATCCGCGTGCCCGGCGAAGGAATCGTCCTCGAGATCGAGCCCCTGCTCGAGGACCAGGAGCTGCGCCTGTCCGTGCGCTACTGGGAAGGGGCAGTGCGCGCCGCCGGCAGCGCGCGCGGCATGCCGCTGGAGGCCGAGGGCTACGCCGAGCTCACGGGGTACTGAGGCGCTTCGCGCCCGATCCGCTCACGGGTTCCAGAGCCCCTCGAGCAGCGACTGCGCGGCCGTCATGCCGGCGAAGGTGCCGCCGATGCAGAGCCTCGAGCAAGCGAGCTCGAAACCGCCCACGGCGATCGTGCCGCCGCCCGAGCAGCCCGTCGAGCAGATCGCCGCCTCCCGCAGGGCGAGCAGCGAGAGGGCTCCGGTGACCGCGAGCTTGCACCAGTAGTTCCCGGCGGCGAGCGAGGTCTGGGACACGGCCACGTTCTGCTGCCACTCCGAGGTCGCCGCCAGCGACCCGAGCGCGAGCAGCGCGCGCTCCTCGTCGGGCATCGAGAGCGGCGCCGTGCCGGCGGCGATCGTGCCCTCCAGCCCGATCGCGATCGACAGCAGGCTGACCGATACCCCGTTGAGCGTCGCGAACTGGCTACGGTCCGGGAACTCCAGCAGGCTCGCGCCGGTCTGGATGCTGGTGCCCGTCGAAGGGCTCTGGCTGAGCACCGCGCTGCTCCCGTCGTCGAACTGCACCGTCGCCGATCCGCTCTGCGCGCCGCTCGGCGCGACGTTGATCGTGCCGTTCAGGGTCGCCGAGTGGACGAACGAGCCGCCGTTGTTCAAGGGCACCACCAGGTTGGACCACGACATCTGCGCGAAGGGCGGCGGAGCGGAGCAGAGCGTGAACTCGACCGCGTCGGTCAGGTTCGTGTTGTCGGGGGGCGCGAAGCCGGGGTCGCGGCTCCAGTACTGCGCCCACACGGTCTGGCCCGCCACGAGCCCGGGGTCGGCGCCGCTGGCCACGTAGGCGTTGAAGTCGACGCTCATGAACCCGTCGCACGGCGGGTTCGCGCCGCCGCCCGAGGTCTGGGTATCCGTGCGCGACTGGGGCGGCATGACGCACAGGGTCCCGCCCTGGAACGGGAAGCTGAAGGGCCCCGACTTGCCGTAGAAGAGGAGCCCGAACTTGTTGTCCAACAGCTCCGTGGCCGAGATGTCGAACCCGCCCGCGACTCCAACGGCCGGGAACCCCGTCGCATGGATCGAGGGCGTGCAGCCGGCCGAGTTCACCTTCGCCGTGCAGTAGAGGGTCACGTTGCCGGTGCAGCCCGGCGAGGAGGACAGGTTGAAGTTCTCGAAGTAGCTCTCGTCGGTCGGGGCCGACGTCCCTCCGGCGTAGGCGTCCACGCAGGCGATGGCGAGCGCGCCGCCGCCCGCGCCGAACACGCCGTTCTGCCACGAGTAGGCCGGCGCCATCAGCGCGCCGTCGAGGTAGACCTCGGTCGAGTCGGCGGCCAGGTCGATCTCGCAGCGGATCTCGAACCATTGGTCCGGCGGGTAGGTCCCGCTGGCCGTGCACGGCGAGCCCGCGTCGATGCACCACATCCCCGCCAGGCCCGGCTCGTTGAAGCGGATCTGGACCGACCAGTTGTACGGGCCGAAGTGGTTGTAGGTGTTCAGGAGGAGCCAGTACGCGGGGCGGCTCAGGGTGCTGGGGAGGTACATCCAGCCCTTGAACGTGTACTTGCCCGACGCGTAGCCGGTGAACTGGCGGATGGTGTCCGCGTCGTTGCGCACCATCATGTACTGGGTGCCGTGCTGGGCCGCGACGGGCGTGCTGACGCACCTGCCGGGATCGGCGTGGATCTGCATGTCCCACTCCTCCCACCCGCCCTGGCCGGGCATCGTGGACCCGACTGCGTAGGCCTCGAAGCTGTCCGCCCACGGCCCCGGGCCTTGCGCGCGAGCCCCGCCGGCGAGGCCCGCGACCAGGAGGCCGGCGCCGATCCAGGGATTGGGACGATTGGCCATGCTCTCTCCTTCTTTCTGCGATCGGTGCAGCCCTGGACGATGGCGCCGCCACGGAGCGCGAGCGTCCCTCAAGGATAGGCATCGGGGCGCAATCCGACAGGGGGCGATGCGGGACGCCGCCGCGACGAGGGGAGCCGCGCAAGCGCGAGCGCGCCCTGGCGTCGATCGCGGGCCCGCGGCGGACCACGATCCGGCGCTCCTCGGGCGAGGCTGCCTGCGAATCGAGCGAGCTACCGCGCGCCTCCCGGCTCCGGCTGCCGCAGGCCGCGCTCCGCCTCGCGGGCGGCGCGTTGGCCGGCCTCGACGTCGACCGGCAAGAGCAGCGCGGCGCCGGCGAGGAAGAAGACCACCAGCGACAGGATCCCGAGGCGGCTGTGGCCGGTGAGGCGGATCGCGAGGAAGAAGGCCATCGGGCCGAGCACCCCGGCGAAGCGCTCGAGGACCGAGAACAGGCCGAAGAACTCCCCCGCCTTGTGGACCGGCACCATGCTGGCGAAGAGCGAGCGCGAGAGCGCCTGGGTGCCACCCATCACCGCGGCGACGAGCAGGGCGAGGGCGTAGAAGTGCCAGGTTTCCTTCATCCCCCAGGCGAAGACGCAGATCCCCAGGTACGCGGCGAGGCCGACCAGGATCCCGCGCTTCGCGCCGATCCGGCCGGCCAGGGCGCCGAAGAAGAGCGCGCAGGGGATGCCGACGAACTGCACGATCAAGACGGCGGCGATCAAATCGCTACGGCCGATCCCGATCTCCTCGCCGTAGGCCGTCGCCATGCGGATGATCGTGCCGATGCCGTCGTTGTAGGCGAGGAACGCGAGCAGGAAGAGGAACGCGTGGCGGAAGCGGCGCAGCTCGCGGAAGGTCTCGCGCAGCCGCGACAGGGCCACCGCCAGCGAGCGCATACGCAAGCGCTCGTCGCTCTCCAGGGTCCTCGGCGGCTCGCGCACGCGCCGGAAGAGCGGGATCGAGAAGGCGACCCACCACACGGCGACCGAGAGGAACGCCAGGCGCGCCGGCAGCGTCCGCTGCGCCGGCGCGAGGTCTGGGCCCGAGGGGAGGCCGAACCACTCCGGGCGCTGGATCCAGGCCAGGTTCAGCGCGAGCAGGAGGCCGCCGCCGAGGTAGCCGATCGCGTAGGCGCTGGTCGAGAGCCGGTCCAGCTCGCGACCCTTCGCGATCGACGGCAGGAGCGAATCGTAGAACACGAAGCTCGCCGCCACGCCGACGTTGCCCAGGGCGAAGAGCAGGCTCGCGAGCAGCCAGTCGCCCTGCTGGACGAAGAACATCCCGGCGGTCGCCGATGCCCCGAGCGTCAGGAAGACCGCCAGGAAGCGCTTCTTCGCCGCCGCGAAGTCGCTCATCGCGCCGAGCAGCGGCGCGATGAGCGCCACCAGCAGCATGCTCGCGCTCGTGACCTGCGCGAATCGCGCCAGCGCGTCGGGGTGGTCCGCCGCCGCGACGGTCTTGTAGTAGATCGGGAAGACCGCGGCGACGATGGTCGTGAAGAAGGCCGAGTTGGCCCAGTCGTACAGGGCCCAGGCGCGCAGCTCGGGGCGGTGCAGCGCCAGGCGCTCGAGCAGCGGCTCCCGCCGCCCGGCGCGCCGGCTGAACGTCTCCGGCGGCTCGGGCGAGCTCACGCCGCGTGGCTCAGTCCCGCGCGGGCGGCCGCTCCGTCGATCCCTCGCGCGGCGCCGCTCGTTCCCCGCCCTCCTCGCCGAAGTCGATCGTGCTCTCGATCAGCTCCTCGCCGCGCTTGAGCTTGAACAGCTTCTTGCTCTCGCCTCTACGCAGCTCGGTGAAGACCTCGCGCTGGTCCGCCACCTCGGCGCCGTCGATCGAGAGCAGGACGTCGCCCACCTTCCAGCCGGCCTCGGCGGCCTTCCCGCCCTCGATCAGCTCGGTGATCGTCGCGTCCTCGAACTGCACGCCGAGCCGGCGCCGGGGCCCGCCGCGGCCGCTCGGGGCGCTCACGTTCGTGCGGTCGAGCAGCTCGGGCTGGTCCGCGAGCTGCAGCGCGGTCAAGGCCACCACGATCGCCGAGTGCTCCTGGTACTCGGGGATCGCCGCGTCGAAGTTGTCGTGCTGGGTGTGGTGGTGGTGGCTGTAGTCGGAGCGCCCGGACTGGTTCCAGAAGAAGCCCGGCACGCCCTTGGCGATGAACGGCTGGTGATCGCTCCCCCCGCCCGGCAGCCCGCGCCCCTCCTCGAGCACCCGCAGCTCGAAGGGCAGTTCCGGGTTCAAGCCGATCAGCGGCGCGCAGATCGCCTCCATCGCCGGCTGCATCTGCGGCGTGACGTTCAACCCCGAGAGGTAGTTCGTGCCGCCGTCGTGGATCAGGACCGCGCTGATCTTCGGCCACAGCTCGGGGTGCGCCTCCACGTAGGCCCGCGAGCCCAAGAGCCCCTGCTCCTCGCCGGTCCACAGGGCGAAGCGGATCGTGCGCTTGGGCTTCGCGCCGGCGAGCACCAACAGGCGCGCCGCCTCGATCGCGGTCGCCACGCCGGTCCCGTTGTCGACCGTGCCCTGCGCGCCGTCCCAACTGTCGATGTGGCCGCCGACGTACACGTACTCGTCCGGCTTCTCGGTCCCGACGAGGTCGGCGATCACGTTGTAGAGCGGAACGGGCCCTTCGAAGAAGCGGTTGTCGATCGAGAGCTCCAGCTCGACCTCCGCGCCGGCCTTGAGGTGCTCGACGATCTTCGCGTGCTGGCCGTCGCGCAGGACGACCGTCACGCCGACCGGCTCGCGCCGCTCCTGGTCGTCGCGGCGGCGCACGCTCGTGACCGCGCCGCTCGCGGGGTCCCACTCCACCTGGTAGTTGCCGCTGGTGTGGACCAGCTCGCTGCCCGAGCTGCGGATCGTGCCGGCCGGCCCGGCCTCGGCGATCGCGGCGTCGATCGTGCCGCGCAGCTCCGCCGCCGGCCGCTCGCCCCGTCCCCAGCGCGGCTGCACGATCCACGCGCCGGCAAGGCGCGGCCGCGCGGCCTCCAGCTCCTCCTCGCTCGAGGGGTAGAGCACCGCCGCCGCGCTGAGCGCGCCGTTCGTGCCCGGCGTCCACGCCGGAGTGGTGAAGACGAGCTCCATCTCCTCCGGCCGCGTCATGCGGCCCTTCCACGGACCGCGGTCGAAGCCGACCGGGAACTCGCCCCAGCGCTCGAGCCTCGAGGAGAGCCCGAAGCTCGCGAAGACCTCGCGCGCCCACTCGCAGCTCTCCTGGAGCTGGTGCGAGGCCGTCAGCCGCGGCCCGATCTCGTTGGAGAGGTGCCACAGGTGCTGCTGCACGCGGTTGTCGGAGCGACCGAGGGCGACGACGCGCTCCAGCGTCGTGGCCTTGGGGGCTTTCGCTCCGGCGGCCGGCGCGGCGACGGCGACCGGCGCGGCGACAGGGCCCGCGACGGCGACAGG
>DATKBQ010000211.1:0-2320 GCA_035546375.1 Planctomycetota bacterium
GGCGCCTCGGCGACCCTCTCGGCCTCGCCGCGCGCCCACAGCGCGCTCGCCACCAGCGGCGGCGCGCGAGCTCGAAGCCCCCCTGGTCGCGCCGCACCAGCGCGAGCTCGATGCGCGCGAGCGTCTCGTGGTAGCCGTCTCCGGCCTCGCGCGCCCGCTCGGTGACCTCGCGGTAGAGCGCCGCGGCCGGGTCGAGACGACCGCGCCGATGCTCCACCGCGCCGAGCGCGAGCAGGTTGGAGGTCACCCCCCGCACGTTGCCGATCTCGCGCGCGAGGGCCGCTCCGCGCTGGAACGACTCTTCCGCCGCCGACACGTCGCCGAGGCTCAGGTGGAGCGCTCCGAGCTCGGCGAGCGCTTCCACCTGCGGCTGGCGCAGCCCGCCCCGCTGGTAGGCGGCGAGGGCGTCGCGGTGCAGCGCCAGCGCCTCTTCGAGTCGGCCGAGCGCCGCCAGCGCGGTGGCCTTGCCGCGCAGAGCGTCGGCCTCCTCCCACGCCAGCTCGCCGGAGCGCGCCAGCTCGAGGGAGCGGTCGAACGCCTCGATCGCCCGCTCGTACTCGCCGAGGCCGTGGTGGCAGAAGCCGATGTTCAGCAGGTCGACGCTCATCGACGGGCCGAGCCCGAGGCGCTCCCCGATCTCGAGCGCGCGTCGGTACCATTCGAGCGCGTCGGCGTAGCGTCCGAGCAGCAGGTCGACCCCGCCCAGGTTGCCAAGGGCGTCGCTGGTGCCACGCTCGAACCCAACCCGCTCGTAGAGCGCGAGAGCCCGCCGGTAGAGCTCGCGCGAGCGGTCGTACTCTCCGAGCTCGTCGCGCACCAGCCCGAGATTGCTGAGCGCCGCGCCCTCGAGCTCCGCCTCGCCGAGCTCGCGCCCGCGCGTCGCGGCGCGCTCCAGCTGGATGATCGCCTGCGGGTAGCGGCCGAGCTGCCACTCGAGCAGGCCCAGGCTGTTGCGCGCCTTCCCGTTCTCGAGCGCGTCGCCCGATTGCGCGGTGACCTCGAGCGCGCGCTCCAGCGCGGAGCGCGCGTCGGCGATACGGTCGAGCGCCCGGTACGCACCGCCCAGGGCGCGCAGCGCGGCGCCCTCGGTGACGCGGTCGCCGGCGTCGCGGGCGGCGGCGAGCACCGTCTCCAGCGCGGGCAGCGCCGCCGCCGGGCCCTCCCGGTGGAGCGTCGCGCGCGCCTGTTCGAGCGTCTCGGGAAGCTGGCGGGCGGAGGCCGCGGAGAACGGCCCGAGGGTGAGGGCGAGGCCGAGCGCCGAGCGCGCCGCGAGGGCGATCGGGCTCATCGATCCGCGACGTCCGGCGCTGCGTCGAGAGCGTCGCGCAGCCGGTCGAGCACGGCCCGCACGCGGCGATCGACGCGCTGTGGGTTACCCAGATCCAGCAGCTCGGCAATCTCCCGTAGGGCCATCCCCCGCTCGTAGCGCAGCCGCAACAGCAGCCGGTCCGCCGCTGGCAGCGCGGCGAGCGCCCGCTGCAACCGTCGGCCGAGCTCGGCGCGCACCGCGACCATCTCGGGGTCGGGATCGGCGTGGGCGATCTGGGGATCGGTCATCGACAGGGGCGCCGGCCGGCTCGCGCGCAGGCTCCATGCGGAGAGCAGCCAGTGGTGACGAGCACCGAGCCGCCGCTCGATGCGCTCGAGCGCGCGCTCGACCGCGCCGGCCCCCGCGCGCGGATACGACGGCTCGAGGATCGCCGCAGCGTCGTCGCGGCCCAATCCCTGCTCGTAGACCAGGCGGTACACCTCGAGGTCGAAGGCGGAGAGCTCGGCGAGCTCGCGGAAGGGCCGTCGGCTCCCCAGCCGCTGGCGGAGCCAGTCGACGCACAGCCGGCGCACCACCACCCGCAGCCAGGTGTCGAAGCTCGCGTTCTCCGCTCGGCGGTAGCGGCGCAACCGCCGGCAGTCGTCGCGCGCGAGCTGCTCGCAGGCATAGACGAAGCAGTCTGCGCACTCCTCCTCGCCACGGGTCTGGCGGCCCACCACCTGGAGGACGAGCGGCGCCATCCTCTCGAGCAGCACCGACCAGGCGCGGGCACGATCGTCACCTTCGAGTCGCTCGAGCAGGTCGAGGAGCTCCCGGTCTTTCGCCGGGGCGCCGGAGGACCCGGCGCGCGAGGAGGCGGGGACGCCGACGCCTCCTCTCACGCGGGCGCCCGCCGGCCCGAGGGAGCCCCGCCCGGCGTCGCCGGACGTCGCGATGAGAAGCCTGCGCTACCGCCATTCGCGGGGCGGCGCACCCGGCGCGGCAAGCGCGAGCCGGCGGAGGTCACCGGCTCACCCCTTCCTGGACACTGGCGTCGACGTGGAAGAGCAC
>DATKBQ010000212.1:0-6814 GCA_035546375.1 Planctomycetota bacterium
AACAACCTCGTTGAATCTAAGACGGTCACCTGTCAGGGGTGTCCTGGCAATTAAGGGGCTCAGCCCTGATGTCACGAGGTTGTGTATCTCGACCTTAGGAGGTCAAGGTCATGTGGGCTCTACTCTGGCTTGTGCCTCTCCAGACGTGCGTGGTTTCGCAGGAGGCGCATCTGGTGCCGGCGTATGGCACCGGCTTGACCTTCGGATTTGGCTTCAGCGTCGACGTCGGCACCGATCGAGTAGTGGTCGGCTATCCAGATCAAACCGCACCGCTTGGCGGCGCGAAGGGCGCGGCCTATGTCTTCGACCGCATCGGTGGTTCCTGGGTTCAGCAGGCCGAGCTGGGTGACAGCTCCTATACCGGCGACGGCAGGTTCGGCTTGTCGATCGCTCTCGATGGCGATGTTATCGCGGTTGGGACACCCTACGTCTATGTTCCAACCGGCCTGGGTGCGGTCCATGTCTTCGGACGAGTGAGTGGAACCTGGGTCCAAGGCGCTGTAATCGAACCCCCAAGCATCCTACCGCCATGCGCCGCAGCCGGAAGGTCGATCGACATCGCAGGCGATACGCTGCTGATCGGCGCCACTCCAGTGATCAATCCGACTCCATTAGTCCATGGTAGGGCGCTGATCTATGAGCGCGGCGCAGGTGGATGGAATCTGCAATGGGTTTCGCCGATCCACAGCTCGGATGGTAACGACGCGGCTTTCGGGGCCTCGGTGCTCTTAGCGGGTGACACGGCGTTCGTCGGCTCGCCTACCGCTCACGGCAATGAGTCCTTCGCCGGTGCCGTATATGTCTACACACGTCTCGGCGGGGTTTGGTCGTTCCAGCAGAAGCTGACGGCACAGGATGGACGATTCGGCGACCGGTTCGGCTTCAGCATGGCAGGAGAGGCGGACACACTCCTGATCGGCGCAACCTACGCAGAAGGACGCATATGGCCGAACAGCGGTGCGGTCTATGTCTTCAAGCGCCAGGGCAATACTTGGCTTGAGGATTCCAAGCTGGTGCCCCACTCCCACGTGCAGTTGGCAAAGACGGGCATCAGCGTCGCGCAAAGCGGAAAACTGTACCTCGCGGGTAGCGACGCGTGGAGTTCATTCCACTTGTTCAGCAGCAGCGGTGGCAGTTTCCTCGAGCACCTGCAGATTCGGCCGCCCTACGTGGGCTTGCCGTCGGACCGATTCGGCGAATGCCTTGCCATGAGTGGGGACCTCCTTGCCGTCGGCGCCAGATGGACGGAGAATGCCATCGGGATGCAGACCGGCGCCGTCTACCTCTATCGCGTGGACGCGAGCGCCCTCACCCCCAACTTTTACTGCGCGCCGAAGTCGGCGCCGCCAGCTTGCGTCCCGCGGCTGTATCACCTGGGCGAACCCAGCCTGTCCGGTGCCCTGGGGGGCCACACCTACCGACTCCGCGCCGACAAGGTACCCCCGAAAGTACTGGGTCTGCTCGCTTACGGCACGACCGGAGCCGCGAGCCTTCCCTTCCTCGGCGGCACGCTCTGCATTGCCCCTCCCATCGCTCGCATGGCCCCGATGAGCTCCAACGGACTCGAGCCCTGCTCGGGTGTCTTCGACCTGGACTTCAATGCCTGGATCGCGACCGGCAACGATCCCGCCCTCCAGCCGGGGCAGCAGGTCTGGTTCCAGTACTGGTACCGCGACCCTTCCATGCCGCCGCCGGACCAGATCGGCCTCACGGCGGGCGTAACGGCGGTCATCTGCCAGTAGCTCGAGCCTGATCCCGCCTCCCTCCAGGTTTCCGGCGGCGCGGGCTGGCCGCGCTGGGGGGCCCATCCGTGATTGGCCGCCGGCCGGTCGGACGGGTCCTGGGGAGAGGTTGGAGGCCCGGAGGCCCCGGAGAGGCGGCCCGGCGCTGTCTTCCCTCGGGTCCTGCCCAAGGCTAGACTCTCCGCCCCTCCAGTCCGAGGAACCCCGCCGTGTACGCCGTCATCAGCGACCGCTCCCGCCAGCACACCGTCCGCTCGGGCGACGTCATCCTCTGCGACCTCCTGGCCGACAAGGCGCCGGGGGACGAGGTCACCTTCGACCAGATCCGGCTCGTCAGCCACGAAGGGGACGTCCAAGTGGGCGTGCCCTTCCTCGACGGCGCGCGGGTGACGGGCAAGGTGCTGGGCGAGGACAAGGCCGAGAAGCTCGTCTTCTTCCGCTTCAAGCGCCGCAAGAACGTCCGCCGCAAGCAGGGCCACCGGCAACGCTACACGCGGGTCGAGATCACCGGCATCGAGGTCTAGGTAGCGACATGGCACACAAGAAGGGGCAGGGCTCGACCCGCAACGGGCGCGACTCGAACCCGCAGTTCCGCGGGGTCAAGCGCTACGGGGGCCAGACCGTGCGCGCCGGCTCGATCCTGGTGCGCCAGTGCGGCACGCGCTTCAAGCCGGGCCGCAACGTCGGCCTGGGCAGCGACTACACGCTCTTCTCGCTGATCGACGGCGTCGTGCGCTTCCACGGCGGGAGCCGCAAGGTGCACGTCGAGCCGGTCCAGCCTCAGGCCTAGTCCCGCGGGCGCGCGCGCGAGAGCTCGTCTCGCCGACCCGCCATGTTCCGCGACGAGGCGACCCTCGAGCTCGCTGCCGGCAAGGGCGGCGACGGCCTGGTGTCCTTCCGGCGCGAGAAGTTCGCGCCCAAGGGCGGTCCCGACGGGGGCGACGGCGGGCGCGGCGGGAGCGTGATCCTGCGCGCGAGCTCGCAGTTGCGCTCGCTGCTCGAGCTCGGCCGGCGCGCGCGCTACGCTGCGAAGAACGGCCAGCCCGGCGGGCCGTCGCGCTGCACGGGCCGCGACGGCGAGGATCTCGTGCTCGACGTGCCGGTGGGAACGCAGGTCTTCGACGCGCGGCGCGGGAACCTGCTGCGCGACCTCGCCGAGGACGGCCAGACGCTGGAGGTCGCGCGCGGCGGCCACGGCGGCAAGGGCAACGCGCGCTTCGCGACCGCGGTGCGCCAGGCGCCGCGCATCGCGACGCCCGGCGGGCCCGGGGAGACCCGCGAGGTGCGCCTCGAGCTCAAGCTCTTCGCCGAGGTCGGCCTGGTCGGCCTGCCGAACGCCGGCAAATCGACGTTCCTGTCGAAGGTGAGCGCCGCGACGCCGAAGATCGCGGACTACCCGTTCACGACGCTCGTTCCCCACGTGGGGATCGCGCGCCTTTCGGAGAACGCGACCCTCGTGATCGCGGACCTGCCGGGCCTGATCGAGGGCGCCTCGCGCGGCCTGGGGCTGGGGCACCGCTTCCTGCGCCACGTCGAGCGCTGCCAGGTGCTCCTGCAGCTCGTCGACGTCTCGGCCGGCGCCTCGCTCGAGCCGGCGGAGGCCTTCCGCGTGGTCGACGAGGAGCTGCGCGCCAGCTCCGCCGAGCTGCACGCCAAGCCTCGGCTGGTGGCGGCCGGCAAGTGCGAGGACGAGGCCTCCGAGGCCCGCGCCGCGGAGCTCGAGCAGGCTCTCGGCCGAGCGGTGCTGCGGCTCTCCGCCGCGACCGGCCGCGGGGTGCGCGAGGTCCTGGAAGAGGCCCACCGGCTCGTCCGCGCCCCCGCGCAGGCCTCCCGGGGCCCGGATGGGCTCAAGCCTCCCCGCGCGCGGGTCGATCCATAGCCGGGGAACCCTGGCCGCGGCCCGCGGCGGGGCCCCGCCGTTGCCCTCCATGGCCTCCAACCCGCCTCCCCGACCCGGCGGAGAGTCGTCCCACTGGGCTGACCGCCGGCCTCGGCCGCCCGCGGAGCTCCCGCCCTGGGATGCCCCCGGCCGGCGCGCGCCCGACGCCCCGCTGCCGAACCGCATCCCGCTGCGCCTGAACGAGGAGACACCCCAGTTGGATCCGAGCGACCCGCCGCCCCTCAGGCGCGCCCCTCCGCCGCCGGCTCCGCCGCCGCCGGACATCGCGATCCCGGTGCTCGACGTGGCGGCCGCCGCCAAGCCAGCCCCCCAGAGCGCCCCGCCGGTCCCGGCGGTTCCGGAGAGCCTGCTCTCGACCTCCATGTCGCCGCGCCACAAGGTCGAGGCCTGGCTCGCGGTGATGGTGAAATCCGGCGCCAGCGACCTGATCCTGCGCGCGGGCGGCCGCCCTTCCACGCGCGTCGACGGCCGCATCGGCTTCCTCCCCGGTCGCGTACCCGCCGCGGGCGCGTTGCTCGAGGTGCTCGAGGGCGTCATGGGCAAGGAGCGCATGCAGGTCTGGCGCGACTCCGGCTCGGTCGACGCCGCGCTGCACCTCGACGGGCTCGGCCGCTTCCGGCTGAACGCCTACAAGCAGATGGGGGAGCCGGCCGTCGTCCTGCGGCGCGTCAGCGACCAGGCGCCCCTGCTCGAGGAGCTGGAGCTGCCGGGCGCCGACCTCACGCGCATCGCGCTCCGCAAGCGCGGCCTGGTGCTCGTCACCGGCATCGCCGGCTCGGGCAAGTCGACCACGCTCGCGGCGCTGATCCAGTTCATGAACCTGAACGCCGAGCGCCACGTGATCACGCTCGAGGACCCGATCGAGATCCTGTTCACCGAGAAGCGCTGCGTGATCAGCCAGCGCGAGATCGGGATCGACTGCCCGAGCTTCCACGAGGGACTGCGCCACGCGCTGCGCCAGAGCCCGGACGTGATCCTGATCGGCGAGATGCGCGACCGCGAGACGGTCACCGCGGCCCTCGACGCCTCCGAGACCGGCCACCTGGTGCTCTCGACGATGCACACCGTCAACGCGGCCCAGACCCTCGACCGGATCCTCGGCTTCTACCCCGCGGAGCAGCACGGCCAGGTGCGCACGCGGCTGGCGGACAACCTGGCCTGCGTGCTCTCGCAGCGGCTCCTGCCGCGCGCCTCGGGCAAGGGCATGGTGCCCGCCTGCGAGCTGATGACCCAGACGCCGCGCATCCGCGAGCTCTTGACCTCGGGCGAGACCGGCGAGCTGGCGCGGACGATCGAGAGCGCCGCGAACCCGGGCCTGCTCTCCTTCAACCAGTCCCTGCGCCGCCTGGTGCAGCACAAGCTGGTGGAGCTCAAGGACGCCCTGGCCGCCAGCGACCGGCCCGACGAGCTCGTGCTCGCCCTGCGCGGGATCACCTCCAGCTCGGGGCGCGGCCGCGGCGACAGCCCGCCGCGCGGGGAATAAATTCCCCCGCGACCCGTCCGATCGGCACGCGCCGCGGGAGGCTCCCGCCCTCTCGGGGCGCTTCGGCGCGCCTCTCCGAGCGCTTCGTTGGAAGCCACCCCGCGCGGAGCTAGCATCCCCCCTGGACCATGAACACCGCCCAGAGCAAGGCCCTGGCCTGGACCGCCACCGCCCTCGCCGGCGCGGCGCTGGCGGGCTACGTGGTGTGGTTCGGCCTGAACTACCGCCAAGTGGGCCAGTACGTTACCGCGCCGGAGATGTCGGGGGTCCTCCACGACGTCCCCGCCATCGTTCAGCAGGCGGAGGACATCGTCTCCTACGACCGCGTGCGGCGCTCGCTGATCGACATGAGCTGGACCGGCAAGGCGCCGGTGAAGGTCGTGCAGGTCGAGGCGCCCAAGCCGCCGGAGCGGAGCGCGATTCCCGTAGCCAAGCTGGTCAAGATCCGCGCGGTCCGCGTCGACGGCGAGAACCCCTCCCTCAGCCTGGTCCTGCTCGCCTACCTGCCCGATGCCCGCTTCGAGCCGCCCCCGCGCGCGTCCGGCACCTCGGGCCCCGCGTCGGACACCGTGGCCAAGCTGGTCGGCGAGCGGCTCGACCCGCCCAACGCCCACGTGCGCGTCTTCGCCGTCCGGCCGGACGCGGTGGAGTTCGCCTTCGACGACGAGTCGCGCGCCCACGAGACGATCGCGATCAACGAGCTCTCGCTCAAGGGCCACTCGATCGCGACCGGCGGCCCCGGCGAGCGGCCGCGCTCCGCACCCGCGATCCGGATCCCGATCGGCGCCTCCAGCTCGGCCCCGCCGCTGAAGACCCAGGAGATCCGGCCGAACGAGTACCGCCTCGGCGTGGAGGACGTCGAGTACATCGGGCAGAACTACGCCCAGGTCCTGGCCGAGGAGGTGCGCTACGAGCGCCACCGCGACCCGAACACCGGGCGCTACGACGGGATCGAGGTGACGGAGGTCGCCGCCAGCTCCATCGCCTCGCAGCACGGCCTGCAGCCGGGCGACGTGGTGAAGAAGATCAACGGGCACCCCGTGACCAGCGTGCCCGAGGCGGTCAACTTCGTGAAGAACAACCAGAGCCTCTACGACGTCTGGGAAGTGGAGATCTGGAACAAGGGTCAGACGAAGACGATCGTCTACCACCCGCCAAAGAAGTAGCGAGGCCCGGCCGCGCGGTTCGGATCCGCTCGCGGCGCTCGCGGGATGCCAAGGCCTAGTGTCCCTCCTGCTCACGCTCGACCTGGGCAACTCGCGCTGCAAGCTGCGCCTCTGGGATGCGGCGGGCGCGGCGGGCCCTGCGCAGCCGCGCAGCGGCCTCGAGTTCGCTCCCGAGGAGCTGCTCACCGCGCTCGTCGCGCTGTGCGAACGCGAGCGCGACCTACGCCACGCCGCGCTCTCCAGCGTGGGCGCTCCCGGGCTCGAGGCCGCCCTCGGGGAGCTCTTCCGCCATCGGCTCGGCGAGGGCTACCTCGGCACGCCCCGCTCCGGCCTGGAGATCGCGACGCGCGAGCCGGAGCGCGTGGGCAGGGACCGCCTCTTCGCCGCGCGCGGCGCGCTCGAGATCGAGCCCTCGAGCGCGATCGTGGTCGACGCCGGGACGGCGCTGACGGTCGACGCGCTCGAGGTCCGCGCGATCCCTGGCGAGCGTCCCCGCGCGCGCTTCCTCGGCGGCGCGATCGCG
>DATKBQ010000213.1:0-7788 GCA_035546375.1 Planctomycetota bacterium
CCGCCACGATCACGTCTTCCCACGACACCCTCAAGGAAAAAGGCGAGTCGAATGAGAAGGCTCTCATCTCCCCGAGGGCTTCTCCTGGCGGGCGTCGGCGGGTTGCTGAGCGGCCTGATCACCCGGCGCGACCTCGCCCGGGCGAGGTTTTTTTTGCGACGACGCCGAGAACCGAAACGTGGCCCTCGTCATCGCGGATAGGGCTGGGCAGCAAACGGAATTCCAGCCCGACAGAGCTCCAGCCTGGCCAGTGATAGCCGCTCCCGCTTGGTCGCGGCTACCTGGCGGATCTCTCGAGGCGGAAGGGAGACCTCAAGCTCGGCTACCCGAACCTCTTATCGAGATCGACAGGAACCGCTTCACGGCGACGCCCATCGATCTCGTGAAGAACCCGCCTGAGCCGCAGAAGGCGGAGATCTGGGAGGGCCCCGGCTGGCAGGCCAAGTTCCATATCCAGGACTGGCTCGACTGCATCCGCTCGCGGGAGAGGCCGGTCGCGGACGTGGAGATCGGCCACCGCTCGATCACGGTCTGCCACCTCGCCAACATCGCCCGCGAGGTCGGCCGGAAGCTCCGCTGGAATCCCGATCGGGAGGTCTTTGCGGACGACAAGGAGGCCAGCGCCCTGCTCAGCCGCCCCCGGAGGAAAGGATACGAGCTTCCGGACCCGGCATAGGCTCGCGCGGCCAGCGTCCTCTGTAGGGTGGACGCTCGTGGCCGCCGCGCTCCGCGGCCCCGCAGTCCCCGCGCTGCGCTCCCGCAGCTTGCCGACTGCACCTCCGCCGCCTCCGGAGTGCCTCCGCCGCGGGCCGGCGCTGCTGCGGACGCGACTTGCGTCGTCCGGGCCGCGCCCTCGGCACCTGGCCTTGCATTTGTATTGGGGCTCCTCATGGAAACCATCCCGGAGAGCCCCCAGCCGGTGGACGTGACGGAGCGGTCGGGCGCCAGCAGCACGAAGCGGGGCTGGGAGAAGCTGCTCGAGAGCTTCCTGCAGGATAGCAGCATCCTCTGGCTCCTTTCGACGGGCGTCCTCATCCTCCTCGGCTCGTCCATGCTCCTCGTCACCAGTCACTGGCGCGATATCACGCCGGCGTGGAAGAGCCTCGTGCTCCTCGGCTACACCAGCGCCGCGTTCGCGGGGGGGCACGTGAGCTACTTTCGCCTCGGCCTGCGGCGCACGGGGACAGTTCTCCTGGCCTTGACCGTGCTTCTCATCCCGCTCAACTTCCTCGCGCTTCACTGGCTGTTCGGCGCGGGGCAGGCCGCGAGCCCCGGGAGGGCCGCGAGCACGCTTCTGGCGTGGCCGCTCCTCGCGCTCAACGGCGCCTTCGCGTGGTTCGCGGCGCGCCGCGTCTTCCGCCATTTCCTTCGCGGCTCGCAGCCGACCTTCCTCGCGAGCTACCTGATCCTCGGCGCCGCCGGAGCGCTCGCCCCGGTCTCGCCTCTTCCCGCGGGCCTCACCGCTCTCGTTCTCTGGGCCGTGCTCGCCGCCGGCTCGCTCAAGGTCCATCGCCACGTCTTCTGGCTCGTCGAGGAGCACCGGAAGCCGAGGATTTTCGGATTCTTCCCGCTGCTCCTCCTCGGAGCGCAGTTCGTGGCGGTCTTCGCGCTGCACCTGGCGCGCTCGATGACCGTGCCATGGCTCGGGCTCGGCTGCGTGCTGGCGTCGGTCCCGATCTTCCTCGCCGCCGATGCGCTGGGCCGCGTGTTCGAGCAGCGCACGGGCGGCATCGTCCGGCCCATCCCCGCCGCGATCGTCCTGCCCCTCGTCCTCGCCGTGATGCTCTGCATCGCGGGCCTGTGCCTCGCCGCCTCGGGTCTGTGGCGCGGCGGCGACGTCCTCGCGATGGTCCCCGCGGCCGCGCTCACGGCGGGAATGCTCGCCCTGGCGGCGCGGCGCACGGGCAAGGAGGCGATCACCTGGGGCGCCCTCGCCGCGCTGACGCTCGCCTACAACTTCAGCCCCGCGTACTTCCGCGAGACCGCCGCACGCCTGGTGCAGTCGGGCGCGCGGGCGCTGTCGGAAGAGCGGCTGCCCTTCGCCTTCTACGGGCTCACCTACCTGCCGCTCCTCGGCGCCCTGGCGGCGTTCGGCGCCCGATTCAGGGGAACGCCGCTGGAAACCCTCGCCCGGCCAGCGCGCCGCTTCGCCGTCGGCCTGGCGGCCGGGCTCCTCGCCCTGAGCTTCTCCCACGTCAAGGCGCCGTTCCCCATCGGCGCCGCGCTCGCGGGCTTCTTCGCGGCGACCGCGATGCTCTTCAGGGACCGCTGGCTCCTCCTTCCCACCATCGGCTCCAGCCTCGTTGCCGCGCTGGGATTCACGCCCTTCGCGGCCGGGGTGCTGGGGTGGAGGAGCGACCAGGGCTTGCCGGCGCTCGCCATCGCCCTTGCCGCCGGAGCGCTCCTCATCGCCGGCAAGGCCATCGACCGCCGCGCCGCCGCGTGGCCAACTCGCGCGACCACGCGGCGGCTCCTTGACCTCGACGCCTTCCTGCCTCGTGCGCCCCTCGCCGTCGGAAGCCTGGTCCTGACGGGTCTCGCGGCGCTCGCGTGGCTCGTCCTGGGATTGCCGGAGGCGGTCGCCGTGGAGGCGATGCTCGGGGCGGGTCTCATCTCGATCCTCCTCGTCCTGCACTCCCTCCGCTCGCGACCCTTCGCCTGCGCCGAGCTGGCCGTCGTCTTCCCCGTCGTCGCCGCGATCGCGTGCATCGCGTGGCGCGATGACGTCAACTTCCACGAGGTCCTCGGCCTGGCCATCGCGGCGGCGATCGCAGCATGGACGGTCGGAAGCGTGTGCGGAGTGCGCGGCGGCCGCTTCGCCCGGACGTTCGGCCCGGCGGCCGTGCGCGCCGGCGCGGTCGCTCTGTCACTCGGCCTCACGACGCTGCTGCCGGTGATCTTCGTCTTCGATGCCCTCCGGCTCGACGGCGAGATCGGCTGGGTCGGCTCGTGGCACGGGTTGGCGGCGAGCACGCTCGCCGTCGCCTGGAGCTTCCTCGCCGCGAGCCGCGGGGGCCGCCGGCGCTTCACCTGGATTGGCTCCTTCGCCGCCCTGGGATGGATCGCCGCCATCACCGGAATCTGGTTCGGTCTGCATGCCCTCGAGTGGGTGCCTCTCGTCTGGACGCTCGCTGCTGTCGCGGCGCTGCCCTGCCGCTCGCGCCTTCCGGGTCTCGCGAGAGCTCAGGGAGCGATCTTCCTGGCCATCAACCTCCTCGCTTTCCTCCAGATCTCTCCCCACTTTACCCTCGCGGGGCTGGCCGCGCTGGGCGGGCTCATCCTGCTCGCGACCGTCGATGGCCGGCCTGCCCCATTCTCTCTCGCAGCCATGGCGGCGAGCTGGCACGGGCTCGCCTTCGTCCTGCATCAGACATCGGGACATGGGTACAGCGTGCTCGGCATCTTCCTGCCGCCGGTGCCGGCGGCGCTGCCCCTGGCGGCGCTGGCCGCGCTGTGCGCGCTCGTGTGGCCGCACCTCGGACGGAGCGCGGCGGGAACGCTTGCGCCGGTTCGGTGGCTCCATGGCCTGGCGCTGCGGATCGTCGCCGGAGCCGGGCTGCTGATGTCCCTCGAGTGGCAGGCGATCACGCCGTTCGAGACGGCGCTGGCCATCACCGCCTTCCTCGCGCTGGCGATCACCGAGCTGCGGTCCGCGTGCGAACGAGCCGACCCGCGCCGCGCGTGGGCGGCGGAAGCGCTCGTCGCCGCCGGGATCTCCTACCTGGCGTGGTTTGATGTCATCGAGCTTGGACGCGGACTCAGTCTGTACGCGCTGGCGCTCGGAGCCTTCGCGCTTCACGGGCTCTCGCGGCTGGCTCTGCGCAGTGAGAAAACGCCCGTGCTCGCAAGGCCGCTGCAGCAGACCGCGCTCGCTCTGCCGGCCGCCGCGATCGTCCTTGCGATCGCCCGCACCGCGCTCGGGCACGATGGACCCTGGGTCGGCGCGCGCAGCCTGGCCCTTTTCCTTGCCGCCGGCTTCTACTTCTGGCGCGGCATCGAGGACCGGCGGCCCGGCCTGGTGGCGGCCGCGTGCGGAATCGCCAACGCGGCGCTCCTCCTCCTGTGGCGCGAGCTCGCCTGGTCGAATCCGCAGCTTTACCTCGTGCCCGTTGGGGCGACGCTCCTCGCGCTGGTCGAGATCTGCCGCCGGGAGATCCCCGCCGCCTGGCACAACGTGCTCCGTTACGCCGGCGCCCTGATCATCCTCACGTCGCCTGTTCCCGATTTGGTGGCAGGGGAGTGGATCCACCTGCTCTCGCTCATGGTGCTCTCGACGGCCGTGATTTTCGCTTCCCTGGCCGTCAAGGCTCGCGCGATGCTTTACTCGGGCACGGCCTTCCTCGTCGCCGACCTCATCACCATGGTCGTCCGGGGCACATTGCAGCACGTCAACCTCCTCTGGATCTTCGGCCTCGGGCTGGGAGCGCTCCTCATCGTCGTCGCCGCCCTCTGCGAGAACCGTCGAGAGGTCTTGCAGGCGAAGCTCCGCTCCCTGGCAGTCCGCCTCGAGAGCTGGAGTTAACCCTCCGAATTGTTGTCTTCTTTTGGTCCTCACCCACGTTCTGAACGGAGAACCGCCATGAAATGGCTCGCCGATTTCAGCCTCGTCGTACGCTCGAGCCTGAGCACGCTCCTCGAGAAGGTGGAGCAGCCCGAGCGCGTCTTGCACCAGCTCATCCTCGACATGGAGGAGGAGCTCGATCGGGCACGCGACGGCGTCGCCGGGGCGATCGCCGACGAGATCCGCCTCGGCAAGGAAGCCGCCGCGGCACGTCAGGATGCCGACCTCTGGGCGCAGCGGGCAAGTGAGTGTTTCGAGCGGAATGACGAGAAGACCGCACGTGCCGCTCTCGAGCAGAAGCTCGCGGCTGTGGCGCGCGCCGGAGCGCTCGAGGCGAGCCACGCTCGCCAGAAGGCGCAGACGGGCAAGCTCGAGCGCAGCCTCCAGGACCTCGAGGCGAAGCTGGTGGAGGCGCGGCAGCGAAAGGCGCTCCTCGCGGCGCGGCTGGCGACGGCCGAATCCGGGCAAAGACTGCAGCGGTCCTTCGACCGGGCCGGCGAGAAGTCCGCCTTCCGCCAGTTCCGCAAGCTCGAGGAGCGCGTCGAGCGCGAGGAGGCCCTGGCGGAAGCGCACGCCCGCCTCGCCGGACGCGACCCGGACGCAGAGGAGCTCCGCCGCGAGATGGAAGCGTCGGCCCGGCGCGAGCAAGTGGAGCAGGAGATGGAGGCGCTCCGGCGCGGAAAGGAGAAGGCGACTGGGGAACAGGGTCACCCGGTTTGAGCCATGAGCTTTTGCGGTCCGGCGCGGCTCTTCTACACGATTGTGCGGCTCGTCACTTCCTGGTGGCGCGCCGACCGCATCCGCGTCTCGTCGCGGCCGGCGCGGCTCCTCCGGCTGGCACCGGGCTCGGCGTTGAGGGTGCACGGCGTGCCGGCCATCGTCGTCCTGCGGCAGATCGGCGAAACACCCTCGGGGAGGTACATCGCCTACGAATGCGACGCCGTCGGCGGAATCGTCCGACTCGTCGTGCGCCACACAGATGACCGCGTGCATCCGCTCGTCACCTGGACCGTCGCGGGCCGCGCCGTCGAGCTGCCGGCCGAGGAGGTCGAGACATTCCCCAGGCCCTCCACGCGAGCTTGAGCAGCTACAATGGCGCTGCCCATGGAAACCATTTGCTCCCTGTGCGTGGGCGCGGCGGCAGTGCTCGACACCGTCCTCCTCCTCGCCCTCCTCGAGCCGCGCAACTGGCGGCGCTCCAGGGTGCCGATATTCACCTGCGTCCTGGGCTTCTGGCTGTGGCATGTCGGGCTCTTCTCGCGGCTCCTTCTCGCCCAGATGACAGGGCCCTGGGCGGCGCAGGTGCGTTGGTCCTTCGCCGTCGTCGCCGGCGCGGGCCTGCTCCTGATCCCCTGCGCGCTGCATCACCTTGCCCTGCGACTGCGGCGCTTCGGCACGCCGGCAGGCACGGGGTTCAACGTGCGCCACACGGCGGCTTACTTGCCGCTCCTCCTTGTGGCGCCTCTCGCCGGCGGCATCTGGCCGGAGGCCGGCGAGGCCAGCCTGCGCCTCCCGCCCATCTGGATCACTTTGTACCTGGTGTGGCTCGGCGGCACGGGGGGCGCGTGCGCGCTCGCGTTCCGCCGCATGCAGGACAGAGCGCCCGATGCGCCGACGGCGCGATTCGCCCGCTGGATGACCCTGGCGCTGGCAGCCACGTGCGCCGCGGCCCTCGCCATCCACCTCGTCGCCGCGCCGCTCGCGCCGGGGCTTCATCGCGAGCTCGAGGTCGCGCTCGCCCTGCTGCCGATCCTGCCCGAGGCGCTATTCGCGGTCTTTGTCATCCGCTACAACATCCTCGAGCTCGTTCTCGAACGAGCACTCGTCTACGGCGCGCTCATCGGCGGCGCGCTGCTGTTCCATCGCCTCACCGTGAGCGACTGGACGACCGCCATGGAGGAGAGGTACCGCGTCGACATCAGCCTGATCGAGGGCGTCGTCGTCAGCGGCCTGATCCTGGCCTACAACCCGATCCGCCAGCGGCTATTCGAGGCGCTGCGGTATCTTCTCGGCTCCCGCGTTGCCCGGGAGCGCGACGAGATCCGCCGCCTGTCGATCGAGATGTCCGGCTTCGCGAGCCATCGACCCGAGGAGCTGCTCGCCTGGTTCACCGCGAGCGCGCAGCGGGCGTTCGACGCGAGGGCGGGCGGCGCCTGGCTCCTCTCCGACTCGAGCCCCGAGCCGCGCGCCGCCGGCGGGAGCCTCGATCTTCCCGCGGAAAGCGTCCGGGACATCTGGAGGCACCTCGGAGACGCCCGCGTCACGACGCGATTCAACGCGCCGGAAGCCGCGGCTCCCCTCCTCCGCGCCGCGGGAGTCTCCCTGGCGTTCAAGCTTCCCGAGCCCGAGGCCGCCCTCGTCCTCCTCGGGCCGAGACGGCGCAACAGGGAGCTCGCGGACGAGGAGATCAACGCCGCCTCGCTCCTCGCCGAGCAGCTCGCGGCGGCGCTGCGCGCGAACCGGCTGCAGGCGGAGCGGCTTCACGCCGAGCGCCGCGCCCTGCAAGGCGAGAAGCTCGCCGCCCTGGGCCTGCTCGCGAGCTCCATCGCCCACGAGGTGAAGAACCCGCTCTCGTCGATGAAGTCCATCGCGACGGTCCTCGCGGAGGATCTGGGCCCGGAGAGTCCGCACGAGAAGGACGTGCGGCTCATCCTCGGTGAGATCGACCGCCTGGCGACGCGCACCTCGCAGCTCCTCGAGTTCGCGCGGCCGCCGCGCATGAGCGGCGCGCCGGCGGCGCTCGGCACGGTGGTCGAGCAGACCCTGAGCCTGATGCGTCATCTCGCCCGGCAGCAAAACGTCGCGCTCGAGCTGACGCCTGGTCCCCCGGTGCCCGCCGTGGCCGCTGACGAAGCGTCGCTCCGGGAGATCGTCTTCAACTTGCTGACCAACGCCATCGAGGCCGCGGGACGCCAGCCGGGAGCGCCGCGCGTCCGGGTCAAGCTGGGCGGCGCCGGCGGACACGCCACCCTGGAGGTCGAGGACAACGGCCCGGGCATCCCCGTGGAGCTTCAGGAAAAGATCTTCGAGCCATTCTTCACCACCAGGGAGTCCGGCACGGGGCTGGGGCTTCACGTCGTGAGCCGCCGCGTGCGAGAGCTCGGCGGAGAAGTCCACTTGACGAGCTCCCCCGGAGCGGGCACCTCGTTCCTGGTGAAGCTGCCGATCCGAGAAAAAGCATGAGCATCCGAATCCTGTTCGCTGACGACGAGCCCGCGGCGCGCTTC
>DATKBQ010000214.1:0-4585 GCA_035546375.1 Planctomycetota bacterium
AGCGCCGCTTGGAGATCGCGCGCGGGCTGCTGCACCGCCCGCGCGTCCTCTTCCTCGACGAGCCGACCACCGGCCTCGATCCGCAGACGCGCACGCGCACCTGGGAGGTCTTGCGCGGCCTGCGCGAGCGCTTCGACGTCACGCTGTTCCTGACCACCCACTACATGGAGGAGGCCGAGGTCTGCGAGCGGATCGCGGTCATCGACCACGGGCGGATCGTCGCCCTGGACACGCCCGGGGCGCTCAAGCGCTCGGTCGGGCGCGACCTGGTCCACGTGCGGACGGATCGGCCCGAAGAGCTGGCGCGGCTCCTGCACTCGAAGTACGGCCTCGAGGTCGCCGTGACCGCCGACGGGCTCTCGTTCTCGGTCGAGGACGGGGAGGGCTTCGTCGTCAGGCTCCTCGGCGAGGACAAGCCTCCGCTGTCGGGGATCGGCGTGCGCCGACCGACGCTCGAGGACGTCTTCCTCGCGCTCACCGGCCACGGGATCCGCGACGAGGCCGGCGAGGGCGGACAGGCCTGGAGGCGCATGGTCGCGCGCACGCGGCGCTAGCCTGCACATGGTCGAGCTGATCTACGCCCTGTGGCGCCGCGACGTGGTCAAGCTCCTGCGCGACCGCCAGAGCTTCGCGGCCAGCCTGGCCCGGCCGTTCCTGTGGCTCGTCGCGCTCGGCTTCGGCCTGCGCTCCTCGTTCCGGATGGAGACCGAGGGCGTCGACTACATCTCCTTCCTGGTGCCCGGGATCGCGGCCATGAGCGTGCTCTTCACGAGCATGTTCTCGGCGATCTCGATCGTCTGGGACCGCGAGTTCGGGTTCCTGAAGGAGCTGCTGGTCGCGCCGGTGCCACGCCACGCGCTCGTCCTGGGCAAGATGGTCGCAGGCGCCTCGACCTCCACGCTGGAGGCGGCGATCGTGCTCGCGCTCTCGCCGCTCTTCGGAGCGCGCATCGCGCCGCTCGGCGCGCTCGCCGCCCTGGGCGTGCTCCTGGTCTTCGGGCTCGCCGTCACCGCCCTGGGCGTCGCCATCGCCGCGCGCATGCGCTCGTTCGAGGGCTTCGGCGGAATCGTCAACTTCCTGATCCAGCCGATCTTCTTCCTGTCCGGGGCGCTGTACCCGCTGCCTGGCTTGCCGCGAGCGCTCGAGGTGCTGGTGCTCGCCAACCCGATGACCTACGCCGTCGACGCGGTGCGCGGCCTCACGCTGGGCGTGCACCACTTCCCCTACGCGCTCGATCTCGGCGTGGTCGCGGCGTCCGCAGTGCTCGCCGGCTGGGTCGCGACTCGGCAGTTCTCCCGAATGCAGGCGTGAGGCCGATCCGAATCCCGGTCAGGGGACGAGCAGGTCCAGCGCGCGGTCTTCCTCCACGAGCGCGAGCACCTCGTGCGCCGAGCCGTCCGCACGCGCGATCCGAATCCGGTAGCTCCCGGGCGGCACGCGCACGGCGTAGTCGCCTTCCTCGCCCGCGCGGACCGACGCCACCGGGTCGAGGTCGGGCTCGCGCAGGAACTCCAGGGCCGCGCCGGCGAGCGGCTCGTCGTCCGGCCCGACGACGACCCCGCGCAAGCCGTGCACGGGACCTCCGCGCTCGACCAGCAGGTCGAAGAGCCCGCCGTCGCCCGGGTAGAGCGCCGAGACCTCGACCTCGTAGTCTCCCTCGTCGGGCGCGGCGAAGCGCACGTAATGTGCCGGCGGCGCGAGCGGCTCTCCGCGCAGGAGAACGCGCAGGCGGAAGGTCTGGAACTGGCGGCCGCCCATCGCGGGCCCGGAGCTGCGCTCCATTCCCGCATCCATGTCCGGCGCCATGCGGGGTTCCATGCCGGGCTCCATGCTCGGCTCCATGCCCCGCTCGGTCGCGCCGCGTTCCTCCATGTCGCCCTCGCGCGCCGCGCGCTCGGGCGAAGCCGCGCTGCGCTGTGCCCGTTCGGCGGCCATGCGGCGCGCGCGCGGGCTCTCGCGCGCCGCGGAGCGGGCTTCTTCGCGCGCCTCGGGACGCGAGCCCTGCACCTTGAACGCGACCTCCGCGCCCGCGTCGAGCCGGAGCGTGAAGCGCGCGACGTCGTCGCCGCTCGCGAGGTAGGAGTGGACCTCCCCAGCATCCCCGAGGGCGAGCGCTCGGTCCCAGGCCCGTGGTGCGTAGCTGGAATGGCGCACGAGCGTGTAGCGGAAGCACTCCACCTCGGCCCTCAGCTCGCACACGAACAAGCCCCTCTCGGGGGCTACGAAGGCGAGGAACGGGCGGTAGACGACCTTGCCCGGTCGAAGCTCGTCGACGAGGACCTTGCCGCGCGGGTCGAGCAGCCGGATGCGCGCCGTCGACGACCAGCCGCGCGCGTAGCCCCAGGTCGCGAGCTCGAAGAGGGAAAACTCGCCCGCGCGCGCCTCGAAGGGGTAGCGCACCGACTGGCCCTCGGCGGTGAAGCGGTCGACGACCCAGCCGTCGCGCTCGAGCGTGCGCGGCGAAGGCCGGGGCTCGCCCTCGCGGCCCACGGGCGGGAGCGGCGGGAACGGAAGCGCCGCCGGCGCGGCGGCGAGCGGATCCCCGACGCTCGACGCAATCGCCGCAGGGTCGGTCTCGACCACGGGACCGCGCAGGTCGATGGACGGAGAGCTGGGTGTCGTGGGGCCGCCGGCGCAAGCGGCGAGGAGAGCGCCGAGAGCGGTGACGAGGGCGAATGCGACCAGGAGGGCGCGCCTCTCTTTTTTTGAATTCCGCGGGAGGTTCGGCCGTCTGCGGCCGAACCGGACGCGGAATCTCGCGGCCGTACTCGGCCGCGAAAGCGCCCGAAGGGCGCCCCTGCACCGCCCATCGATCCTCTCGGCCCTGCCCGAGAGAGTGGAACTTCGACTACGACTCAAGTATTTCCCAGTTCAGCTCGGGGGGAGGAGGTCGACCGGCTCGAAGCGCGCGCCGAGCAGGCTCTCGGCGTCCGTGCCGAGCCAGCGCTCGAGGACCGTCGCATAGACCTGGCGGAAGTCAACCGCGTGCGGCAGGTTGCCGTCGGCGTCGAGGCGCTCGAGGTCGGGCGGCACGCCGTGGAGGCCGGGGCGCAGGCTGCCGCCGAAGGCGAGCAGCGCCGACGCCGCGCCGTGGTCGGTGCCGGCGTCGGCGCCGATGCCGTTCTCGGCGGCGCGGCGGCCGAACTCGCTCGTGCACAGGACCAGCGTGCGCTCGAGCCGGCCCAGGGAGCGCAGGTCGGTGAGGAAGGCGTCGACGGCGAGGTCCAGCTCGGCCAGCAGGCGAGCGTGGGTCTGGAGCTGGCGCACGTGGGTGTCGTAGCCCGGCTGCACGACGTGGGCGACGCGCAGCGGCAGGCCTGCGGCGAGGACGTCGGCGACGAGCGCCAGGTCGTGGCCGAGCCGGGTCGTGGGGTAGTCGGCGCCCCGGCGTCGGCCCGCGGCGGAGGCGAGGCGCCGGCGGCTCTCGCGCGCCAGGGCCGCGTGGCTGCGGACGTGCCGCAGCTCGGGATCGTCGGTCCCGGCGGGCGTCTCGAAGGCGGCGAGCACGGCTTCGTAGGCCTGCGCTTGCGCGCGATCGTCGCTCGGCGCCGGCTCTGCGGCGAGATAGGCGACCGAGGGGGCGAAGACGCGCCGGCCGCGCAGGGCGTAGGGCAGGACCCCGGGGCCGACCGCCAGCATCGCCAGCGGCTCCTCGCCCGCTTGCGCGTCGCGCCAGCGGCCGAGCCAGCCGCAGGCCGGGCGCGCTCCCGTCACCTGCGCGGAGTGCCAGACGTCCAGGCTGTGGAAGTGCGAGAGGTTGGGCCCGGGGTAGCCGACCTGCTGGATCGCCGCCGCCGATCCGCGCTCGAACCAAGTCCGAGTGCGCGCGAGGGCGGGGTGCAGGCCGATGTCGCGGTCCAAGCCAAGGAGATCTCCGCGCGCGAGCGCGAGCCGGGGCCGCAGGCGGCGGTACAGCTCGTCGCCGAGCGGCGCGAGCGTGTTCAAGCCGTCGTTGCCGCCGTTCAGCTCGAGCACGACCAGCGCTCGCTCGCCAGCCGGCGCGGCGGCCGCGGCGCGGGCCCACAGCGGACGCAGCGCGAGCGCGGCGGCGGACCCCGCGCCGAGCGCCAAGAGCTCGCGGCGGTCGAGGGCGGAGGAGCTCATGCCAGCGCGGCCTCCGGCGCGGCGAGCAGGAGCTGGACGAGTGTGCGCACGCGCGCTCGCCGCTCGGCGGCGCCGGCAGCGGGCGCGCCGCCGAAGCGCTGGTCGAGGTACGCGGCGAGCGCCGCGCGGGCGGGCTCCGGCGGCTGCCGTTGCAGGAGCCGCTCGGCGAGCGCGTCGACCAGCTCGGCGTTCGCGCGCGCCTCGCCCGCGAGCGAATCCACGTCGAACGCCGCCGCACCCGCGACGCTGCGGCGGGTGTGCGGGAGCTCGGACAGCTCCCGGGCCAGCGCCGAGCGCTCGAGCAGGCTCGCGGACTGGACCCACGCCACTCCGCCGTCCCAGCCCGCGACCGTCGGCGGCTCGAACAGCTCCTGGCCCATGCGCGCCAGGCGCGGAGCTAGGCCGACGAGGTGCGGGTTCTGCACGCCGAGCACCCGCAGCGCGCCTGCGGCCAGCTCGACCGGGCCCTTCACGAGCCGGA
>DATKBQ010000215.1:0-2250 GCA_035546375.1 Planctomycetota bacterium
CTTGCGCGAGCGCTTCTGGCGCCCGTAGCGCACCTTGTCGCGCGCCTCCTCGAGGTCCTCCATCGTGATCTCCTCGCGCTTGGCCAGCGCGGCGCGGATGGCGGCCTCGTTGATGATCGCGGCGAGGTCGGCGCCCGAGTACCCGGGCGTCGAGCGCGCCAGCGTCTTGACGTCGGCGTCGGGCCCGGTCTTCACCTTCTTGAGGTGCACGCGCAGGATCTCCTCGCGGCCCTCGATGTCGGGCAGGTCGATCACCACCTCGCGGTCGAAGCGCCCGGGTCGCAACAGCGCCGGGTCGAGCACGTCGGGCCGGTTGGTGGCGGCGATGACGATGATCCCCTCGTCGGTCCCGAAGCCGTCCATCTCGACCAGGATCGCGTTGAGGGTCTGCTCGCGCTCGTCGTGGCCGCCGCCCAGCCCGCTGCCGCGGCGCCGGCCGACGGCGTCGATCTCGTCGAGGAAGATGATGCACGGGCTGTTCTCGCGCGCCTGCTTGAAGAGGTCGCGCACGCGGCTGGCGCCCACGCCCACGAACATCTCGACGAAGTCGGAGCCGGAGATCGAGAAGAACGGCACCTCCGCCTCGCCGGCGATCGCCTTGGCGAGCAGCGTCTTGCCGCAGCCCGGCGGGCCGACCAAGAGGACCCCGCGCGGGATCCTCCCGCCGATGCGCGTGAAGCGGCTCGGGTTCTTCAGGAACTCGACCACCTCGCGCACCTCGTCCTTCGCCTCCGTGGCACCGGCCACGTCGTCGAAGGTGACGTTGGTGTGGCTCTCCTTGGAGTAGAGCTGCGCGCGCGAGCGCCCGAAGCTCATCACCCCGCCGGCCCCGCCTTGGCTGCGCATCTGGCGCATGAAGAGCAGGAAGACGACGAAGATCAGGATCCAGGGGCCATAGTAGACCAAGAGCGTCGTCGCCAGGTTGCCGGAGTCCGTCCAGCGCGTGCCGCTGGTCAGGTCGAACTCGCGCGCCTCGGGCTTCAGGCCATGGTCGGCGAGCAGCGCGGCGGCTCCCGCCGGATCGTCCTCGACGATCAGGTGCCGCACGGCCGCGGAGCCGGGCTCCGCGGGCTCCGCGGAGGCCTTGTCCGTGCCGGTCAAGACCTTGACGATCAGGTGCTGCTCGGTGGGGAGCTCCTTCCCGCCCTCCTCGCTCGCGCTCCGGTAGCCGAGCAGGAGCTTGGCCTCGAGCGGCAGCCAGCGGCCCGATTCCACGGCCTCGCGCAGCTCCGCCACGGGCACGTTTCCGGGCTTGGGGACTGCTTTCAGCTCGCGGAATCGGCTCGCGTTCTCGTCGAGCTTGGCGAAGCGGACCTTGAACTCCGGCTTGCCCTCGAGCGGCACGGCGAACTTGCCCTCGATCAGGTTCTCGCCCGTCAGGACCTGGCTCTTGATGTTCCCGTGGTAGAGCTCCCACTCGTAGTGGTCCTGCGTGAGCTCCTTCTGCTGCTCGTAGCGCCGGCTCCCGACGACCACCAGGACGGCGATCAGGACCGTGAGGAAGAGCAGGAAGGCCCCGAGGGAGCGGCTCTTCTTGGACTTGTCGTTCTGGGGCGTCTGGGCTTCGGGCATGGTTGGCTGTATCGGCTCGGGCCGCGGCTCGAGGCCAGGGGGGCATCCTAACCCGCCGCCCCGGACGAGGCCCGCGCGCGCCGCCCGAGGTAGCAGTCCGAAGTCCGCCGATCTTATGGGGCCAAGGGCCCGGCCGATGGGGCCGAGGGCCCGGTCGGCGCGGCTGAGGGCTGGATTCCTAGGGGTTGGCTTCGTAGGCCAGGGTGGAGAACAAGTCCAGCACCACCCGATCGGCGATGCTGCGCAGGACTCGCTCGCGCGCGCGCAGCTCGCCCTGGGTCTCCTGGAGGCGGAAGCCGCTCTCCGCGCTGAACACGATTTCACGCAGGACGAGGTCGCTCGGCGGGGGCGGCTCTGGTGGAACCTCGGTCTCGCGCTCGGCGAAGTGCTCTGGCGTCTCGGGTGGCTGCAGCACGTCGGGCTCGCCCTCGAGCTCCGGCAGGCCGCCCTGGCCGCCGCCGGGCCGGTAGGGGCCGCGTCGGCGAACGAGCTGCGCGCGCACGGTGATGCGCACGCCGGTCTCGAGCAGCACGTTCTGCGGGCTGCGGATCCCGCTGCGGCGCTCGTAGGCGAGGAGGGTGCCGCGCACGAGCAGGTCCGCGCCGGAGGGCGACACCAGCGGAGCGTGGACCATGCGGTTCATCGATTCGGTGAGCTCGGCGTGTAGCTCAGCCTCGA
>DATKBQ010000216.1:0-2271 GCA_035546375.1 Planctomycetota bacterium
GTCGTCCTGGGCGCGACGTTCGGCCTGGTCGCCGCGCTCATCATCGGCGCCGCCGTGCGCATCTCGATCTTCGCGCGCAAGGAGGAGATCGAGATCATGCACCTGGTGGGCGCGGCCGACCGGTTCATCCGCGGGCCGTTCTTGCTGGAGGGGCTGTTCACCGGGATGCTCGGCGGCGCGGCCGCGCTCGGAGCGACCTTCCTCGTCTACCGCATCCTCTCGGGCCACGTGGTCCAGCTCGCCTGGATCCCGCTCGAATGGGTCGCGGTCGGCCTCGCGGCGGGCGCGCTGCTCGGCATGCTGGCCAGCGCGATCGCGGTGCGGCGCTACCTGAGGACGGCGTGAAGAGCGCGCTCCGTGGGGCCGGCGCCGGGCCCATCCTGTCCGCGCGGGCGCCCCGCGGCCGGGCCCGCCGCGCCGGCGGCCACCTCCTGGCGGCCGCGTTCGGGCTGGCGCTGGCAGCGGCCGCCGATCCGGCGTCGGCACAGGTCGCCCGCGATATCCAGGAGAGCCGCCAGCGCCTGGAACAGATCCGCGCCGAGCGCGAACGGCTCCAGGCGGAGATGCGGGAGCTCAACAACCAGGTCCAGAGCGCCGCCCGGCGCGTCGCCAACATCGAGGGCCAGGTCGACGTGAGCGTCGCGGCGCTGCGCGAGATGGACTTCCAGACCGCCGCCCTCGCGACCGGCGCCGAGGACAGAGCCGGCGAGCTGACGCGGACCCGCGACCAGCTCAAGGACCGCAAGGTGGTGCTGCACCGGCGACTGCGCACGATCTACATGCGCGGGCCCCTGCACACCGCGCGCGTCCTGCTCGGCGCACAGAGCTTCGGCGACCTGCTCACGCGCTACAAGTACCTCCAGCAGATCGCCCTCGCGGAGCAGCTCCTGGTCGGCGAGGTCGCGTCGCTCGAGGAGGAGCTCGTGGAACAGGAGCGCGAGCTGCGCCTGAGCCTGCGCGAGCTCGAGCGGCTGCGCACGGACAAGATCGCCGAAGTCGCGCGCCTCGAGAGGCTGGAGGGCCAGGCCCAGAGCGCGCTCCAGGGGGTGCGCCGGCGCGAGCAGGACACGCGCTCCCGGCTGAGCGTGCTGGAGGAAGACGAGCGGCGGCTCGCCGACGCCATCGCCGAGCTCGAGCGCCGGCGGCTCGAAGCCGAGCGGCGGGCCGCGATCGCGGGCGGGGCGGAGGGCTCGGGGTCGCTCGACCGCTCGGATCTCGGCTCGCTCGCGTGGCCCGTGGACGGCACGATCGCCTACCGGTTCGGGCCCGAGCGGCGCCCGAACGGGGTGGTCCTGCGCTGGAACGGGGTCGGCATCGGCGCGCCCGCCGGCGCCCCCGTGCGCGCCGTGGAAGAGGGCACGGTGGTCCACGCGGGCCCCTTCGAGGGCTACGGCCCCTCAGTCTGGATCAGCCACGGCGGAGGGTACTACACGCTCTACCTGTACCTCCGCTCGCTGGCCGTGCGCTCGGGCGAGCGGGTCGCGAAGGGGCAGCTCGTGGGCACCGTCGGGGGCGAGGGCACACCGGAGGGGGCGCACATCGAGTTCCAGGTCCGCGTGCCCGTGCGCGGGGGCGTGCCGGAGGCGGTGGACCCGCTGGCCTGGCTGAGCGAGCGACGGTGAGCGCGGCGCGCGGCCTCGCGCCCGTCGCCGGGCACGAGCGCGAGCGCGAGGCGCTAACCCGCGCGCTGGCCGACGGGCGCCTGCCGCAGTCCCTCCTGCTGCACGGCGCCCGCGGCGTCGGGAAGCAACGCATCGGGCTGTGGCTGGGCAGGCTCCTCGTGTGCGAGCGGCCGGGCACGGAAGGTCCCTGCGGCGCGTGCCGCGGCTGCCTCCTCGCCCTCCGGCTCGAGCACCCCGACGTGCACTGGTTCTTCCCCCTTCCGCGCCCGAAGGGCGCCACCGGCAGCCGCCTCGCCTCGGCCCTCGAGGACGCCCGCGCCGCCCGCCTGGAGGAGATCCGCGAGCATCCCCTGGCGCCGCGCGACCGCGACGAGATCGCGGGGATCTACGTGGCGCAGGTGCACGCGATGAAGCGCGCGGTCGCGGCGCGGCCGGCCATGGCCCGGCGGCGGGTGCTGGTCGTGGGCGAGGCCCAGGCGATGGTGCCCCAGGAGGCCAGCCCCGAGGCCGCCAACGCGTTCCTCAAGCTGCTGGAGGAGCCGCCGCCGGACACCTGGGTCGTGCTGACCGCCGCGGTGCCCGACGCGCTGCTGCCGACCGTCCGCTCCCGCGTCGCCGCGGTGCGCCTGGGACCGCTGGCCGCGGACGT
>DATKBQ010000217.1:0-9207 GCA_035546375.1 Planctomycetota bacterium
GTCCCAAGGACGGCCGAGAAAGTAGAACTTTGACTACGACTCAGAAGTTGCTCAATTCGTCGTCGCTCCGGCGCGGTGGAGGAGCTCGCGGTACCAGGTGGCGGCGCGGTCGAGCTGGGGCTCGTGGCCGGCGGGGGCCCAGATCACCGACAGGGTGCGGCGGGTGGAGTCGCGCGTCTTGGTGCGCTGCGCGTCCTTGACGGCGTTGGCGCAGGGGCCTTCGGCGTCGTAGAGGCAGAGGAGGCCCTCGAGGTCGATCTCCTGGCCGGCGGGGTTGAAGACGTAGCGCTCGCCGGCGGAGGCGACGGCGATGCGCAATGGCGGAAGGGCTCGGTCGAGGTCGACGACGCTGACCGGCAGGGCGCTGTGCAGCGAGACCGCGTTGCAGACGTCGACGGCCAGGTTGATGCTCGCCAGCTGCCCCTCGGACGCCGCGCGCACGAGGTACTCCGAGGACGGCTTGCCGCGCCCGGTCGGCTTGTAGCCGCCGTGGCGTAGGAGGTCGCGCACGGCGGCGCGCAGCTCCTCGGAGCGCGCGAGCGGAGCCTCGACGTCCGCGTCGAGCAGCGCCCTCAGCCACTCGGGAGAGAGCAGCTCGCCCAGCGGCGCGGCAAGGACCCCCTCGATGGAAGCGATCCTCAGCAAGGGATGAGGCTCGATCTCGATCTGCAAGCTCCGCACCATACCCGGGACGCCCTCGCCGCGGCGATCCGCCGCTGCTAGGTTCGCGGCCGCCGATGGCGCCCGCCCCGCCGTCACGGCGGGCGCAGGAACGCCGCCACGTCCTGCTTGAGACGCGCGAGAGAGCCCTGGTGGATGTACATCATGTGGCCGGACTCGTAGTGGGCGAGCGTCACGTGGCCGCGCAGCGTCGGGTCCAGCCCGAGGTGGTCGAAGGTGTACTCGGCGGCGTAATAGGGCGTCGCCAGGTCGTAGTAGCCGCAGGCGACGAAGACGCGCAGCGCGGGGTTGCGCGTCATCGCCTGGCGCAGCGTGTCGGCCACGTTGAGGTAGCGGTTCGACTCGCCGAACTTCCACGGGTGCACGCGACCGGTCAGGATCTCGTAGGGCAGATCGCTCTCATAGCCGAGCTCGACGCGCACGTAGTGGTTCAGCGCGCCCGTGAACGGGCCTAGGATCGCGGCGTAGCTCGGATCGTACTCGTAGCTCTGGCCGGCGGCGTCGAGGTCGATCCCCTGGAAGCGGCTGTCGAGGCGGCCGACCGTGCGGCGCTGGTCGCGCAGGAGCTCCTTGGCGAAGCGGCCCATCTCGACGCGCAGGTTCGAGCGCTCGATGAAGTCGAGCGAGAGCCCCGTGTAGCGGCCGAGCTTCGCCACCAGCCGCTCGCGCTCCTCGGCGCCCAGGTCGTCGCCCGCGAGCAGCGCCGAAGCGTACTCGCCGCGCGCGAACATCTCGGCCTCGTCCAGGGCCGCGCGCAAGTCTCCTTGCAGCTCCGGCGCGAGCCGCTTGTGGTACCAGGCCGTCGCCGTGTAGCTCGGGAGGAAGAGAACGTACGGCAGGTCGTTGCCCCGGTCGAAGCGCGCGGTCTGGAAGTTCAGGATCGCCGACACCAGGACGATCCCGTTCAGGTACATGCCGTGGCGCTCCTGGAGGTGCCCGGCGAGGCCCGCGGCGCGGGTCGTGCCGTAGCTCTCGCCGGCGAGGAACTTGGGCGACGCCCAGCGGCGATAACGCGTGGTGTAGAGGCGAATGAACTCGCCCACCGCCTGGACGTCCTCGGTGACGCCGTGGAACTGTCCCCCGCTCTCGCCCTCCGCCGGTCGGCTGTAGCCGGTCGTCACCGGATCGATGAAGACCAGGTCCGTCAGGTCCAGCCACGAGCCCTCGTTGTCGACCAGCTCGTAGGGCGGCGGCGGCGGCCAGCCCTCCTCCGAGAGCCGGACGCGCCGCGGGCCGAGGGCCCCCAGGTGCAGCCAGACCGACGAAGAGCCGGGTCCGCCGTTGAACGAGAACGTGATCGGGCGCTTGGCGAGATCGGTTTCGCCGTCGCGCGTGTAGGCGACGAAGAAAACGTGCGCCTTCTCCTTTCCACTCTCTTCCTTCAGCTCGAGCGTGCCGGCGCGCGCCGTGTACTCGATCTGGACTCCGCCGATCGATATCGAGTGGTGCGTCACGGAATGGCCGGACTCGGGGTCTGGCGGCTGGTCCGGCGAATCCGCCGCTTCCTCCGGGGGTTCCTCCGGCTTCGCCTCGGGGGGCGGCTCCTGGGGCTTCCCCTCGGGCACGGGCCCCGTTTCGGGACGCTCGGGCGGGACGGGAGAGGGCTCCGGCGGCGGAGCCTCGACGGGTGGGATCTCGCCCGGCGGCGTCTGGACGGGTGGTGTCTGGACCGGCGGCGTCACGGGCTCTGGAGCCGGCGCGGGCGGGGGTTTCTGCCCCTGCTCGAGCGGCGGCACCTGTGGCGCCGGCGGGACGTCCTGGCTGAAGGAGCCGGCGGGCGGGGCGAGCAGGCACGCGAGCGCGAAGGCGGGGAGGGATCGCATCAGGGCGTGCACCTGGGCGCCGGCGCGCGGAGGGTCCGCGCGGCCGCTCACGATAGCGGCTGCGCGGGAGCTCCACAAAGCGCCGCGGGAAAGCGGAGGCCGCCCCGATCGATGGATCGGAGCGGCCCCCTGATACCTGCGTGGCCTGGAGTGGCCCGGCCTGGGGCTAGTAGCGCCGGCCTCCGCCGCCGCCACCGCCGCCGTAGCCGCCGCGACCACCGCCGCCGCCGCCGCCGCCTCGGCTACCGCCGCCGCCGCCACCGCCGCCGCGAGCTTCACGCTCCTGGGCTTCGTTGACCCGCAGACTGCGGCCGTCGAGGTCGGCGCCGTTGAGCGCCTCGACCGCCTTGCGGGCGTCGTCCTCGGAGGCCATGGTGACGAAGGCGAAGCCGCGCGGCTGGCCCGTCGTACGATCGGAGATGATGGCGACTTCACCCACCTTGCGACCATCGGCCTCGAAGAGCGCGCGAAGGTCCGACTCGGTGGTCGAGTAGGAGAGGTTGCCGACGTAGAGTTTGGATCCCATGGATTGACCTTTCTGCTCGCTCGATGCCTTTGCGATAGCGAAAGGTCAAGGGCGCGAACGTGATGGGAAAGCGGCGCTGAGTCTAGCCGGAAGCCGGCGAGGTTCAAGGGGCCCCGCCCCCGCTGCCCGGCCCGGGATCCCCCAAGAAGGGGCCATGCCGGGGTTCCAGGGGGGGGCCTCAGGGGGCCTCCAGGCCGCCGGCCCCGCCGGCCATGTCAACCACCCAGGCGCCTCCGACGGCGTGCACGATGACCTCCGCGGCTAGGTTGCACCAGTTGGCGCAGGCGTCCAGCACGGCCCGGTCCGCCGAGGCGGCGACGCGAGCGGAGGCCCCTATCGCTTGGTCGGCGTCGGCCACCAGCTCGGCGCTCCAGCCCCAGCCGTGCCGCCGCGCGAGCTCGACGATCATGCGCTCGAGCCGGCGGCTGTTGGAGACCGGCCGGTCGATGTACCAGAGGCAGTCGGCGACGCCGACGGAGGCGAAGAACGCGCCCACCAGCTCGAGCGCAGGCACCGTCTCCGCGACGCGCCGCCAGGTCCCGCGCAGGCTCGCCAAGTCGCGGTAGCAACCGTCGCGGCCGCGAAGCACCACGCCGCCGCCGAGGGCGCTCTCGAGCGTGGTGAGCACGTTGTACGCGTCGACGGCGAGCTCGGCGCCGCGCAGGGCCGCGATCGGCACGCAGCGCGCTCGGCGCGAATGCAGGGCCCCGTCCGGACACGCCGAGCGGCCGACGGCTTCGCGCTGCCGCGCGGTCAGGTCGAAGCGGTCGCCCACCAGCTTCAGGGCCGAGCGGTCGGCATAGCCTCGGCTCAGGAGCCACGAGAGGTGCGCCGTGGCGCGCGCGAGCAGCGGGACGGCTTCGGGGGAGAAGAGGCGCTCGTCGCGCGGCGCCGCGGAGCGGTGCGAGCGCCTATCGGGCATCCGAGCGGATCCTCCGCCGCTTGCTTCTCGGGCGCCCCGGACGAGCCAGCCCCACCGACCGGGAGCGCACCTTCGACCCGGCGGGGCTCACGCCGCGCGCTCAGCGCCGCTCGACGCCCAGGCCGAAGCCGCGCGGCATGCGCACCTCGCCGCGCGGGATCTCCACGCCCACGAAGGGGTCCCAGGAGAGCAGCGCCGCCCCGTCCAGGTCCAGCACGTCGGCGAAGGGCGCCAGGCTGGCGGCGGCGGTGATCCCGACCGAGGACTCGATGAAGCAGCCGATCATCACTCCCAGGCCGCGCTCGCGCGCCGCGCGGACCATCTGCGCCGCCTCCCACAGACCGCCGCACTTGGAGAGCTTGATGTTGATCCCGTCGACGGCGCCCTCGAGGCGCTCGACGTCGTCGAGGTGCTTGCAGCTCTCGTCGGCGTAGACCGGCATCGGAAGCTTCCCGTGCAGCGCGCGGTAGCCGGCGAGGTCGTTGCGCGCGAGCGGCTGCTCGAGCAGCGTCACGCCGAGCTCGGCCAGGCGCGGGGCCTTCTCGAGCGTCTCCTCCACGCTCCACGCCGCGTTCGCGTCGACGCGCAGCTCGGCGCCGGTGGCCGAGCGCACCGCCTCGAGCACGGCGAGATCCTCCGGCCCGCCGAGCTTCACCTTGAGGATCGGGTAGTCGCGCGCCTCGCGCACCTTCTCCGCGATCTTGTCGAGCGAGTCCAGGCCGATCGTGAAGCTCGAGCGCGCCGGCGGCCGGCGCTCGAGGCGGTACTCGCGCTCGAGGAACTCGCTGACCGTGCGGCCCCCGCGCCGCGCCTGCAAGTCGTGCATCGCGATGTCGAGTGCCGCGCGCGCGGAATCGGGCCCGCGGAAGGCGAGCATCTCGCCGCCGATGTCGAGGTCGGCGAGGCTGGAGCGGCGCGCGATCCACTGGTTCAACGCGGCGACCGCGCCGGCCAGGTCCTCGCCGTAGTAGGGGTTGGGGTATCCCTCGCCCCAACCCTCGAGGCCGGTCTCGTTCACCTGGAGCAGCACGGTGTTCCACACGGCCGACCCGCCGCGGGAGATGTTGAAGGCGTGACGGGTGGTCAGCTCCTGGATGGTGACGTCGAAGCGCAGGCTCCTACGGGCTCCGGGCGCGAGCGCTCGCAGACCTCGAACAACGCCCCGCTCGGGAAGCGAACGGGATCCTCGGCGGGCAGGCCGGTCTCGCCGGCCGCGCGCTCCAGCGCCTCGCGAGCCGCCGGCTCGGCGAGGCGAAACGTGGCCAGCGAGATGGCGACGACGCGGCCGGGCGCTCGCCGAGGCGATCGCGCGGGCGCGATCCAAGCCGCCGCCTCCTCGTAGATCTGCACCAGCCGGCTCAGGCTCGCCACTTCGAGGCCCGCGCTGTGACGCATGCGCGTGTGGCCGGCGACGTGGCACAGGATCATCGCGTCGGGCTGCACGCCGTGCAACAGACCGAGCGTGACGCCGCTGTAGTAGGGGTGGGTGAGGCTGCCCTGACCCTCGACGAGGACCAGCTCGCTCCCCGGGGCCGCCTCGACCACCAAGCGCTCCGCGGCGCCGGCGACGAAATCGGAGATGACGCGGTCGATCGCGAAGCCGCTGCCGGCGAGCAGCCGCCCGGTCTGGCCCGTGGCGACGAAGGCATAGCGCCGGCCGCGCGAGCGGGCGCGCTCGACGATCTCCCAGGCCGTGGTCATCTTCCCCACGTTGCAGTCGGAGCCGACCGTGAGCACGACCGGCACCTGCACGGCGTCTCGCGCACCGCTCGGGGTCGTCAGGTCGCCGGGCACCGCGCGCAGATCGACCAGCCGCACGCCGCGCCGCGCCGCGCGCTCCGCCAGCTCCGGGTCTTCGCCGAGCAGCGTGTGCAGCCCGCTGTAGAGGTCCAGGCCGGCGTCGATCGCCGCCAGCAGGACCTCGCGCCACCCCTCGGGCAGCGCGCCTCCCGCCGGCGCGATGCCGATCAAGAGCCGGTTCGGATCGCGGGCCAGCGCCTCCTCGAGCGTCGCGACCACCGGGGTCGAGCCGCCGAAGCCGAGCACCTCCTGCACGCTGCGGCCCGCGCTGCGCGAGTCGATGACGGCGACCACTTGCTCGGGCCGGTAGCGGATCAGGCAGCAGGCGGTCTTGGCCGCGTTGGGCTCGAAGTGACCCTCGGCGAGGACGGCATAGGCAGGTCCGCCCATGGGCGCGAGACTCTAACAGGGCGAACCCCCGCGGCATGCGGGCACGCGCGCGCTGCCGCCCGTGCCGCAGCCGCGCCGGGCGCGGCGCGACCATCGGTTCGTGCGAGCCTGCCGCGCCCGTGCCGCAGCCGCGCCTTGGGCGCGGCTGTGACCTATCCTCACCGCTCGGCATGGATGTCTTCTCGATCCTCGAGCGAGCCGAGGCCCTGCACGGCGACGCCACCGCGGTCGTCGACGGAGCCTCCAAGCGCACCTACGCCGAGACCGCCGCCCGCGCGCGGGGCGTGGCCCATTTCCTGCGCGAGCGCGGCCTCGCCCCGGGCGATCGCCTGGCGATCCTCGAGCCCAACTCGGCCGCCTATCTGGAAAGCTACTTCGCGGCCGCGGCGCTCGGCCTGATCCTCTGCCCGCTCAACGTGCGTCTCGCGCCCGTCGAGCTGGCCGCCATCCTGCGCGACGCCGGAGCGCGCGTCCTGGTGGCGCACCCCATCCTCGCGGCGCTGGTCGAGGACACGCTCGCGCGCGAGACGCCGCTCCAGAGCGTCCTCTGGACCGCCGGCGGCCCCCCGCCGCGCTCGCGTCTCGACCCGGCTTCCTTCGAGCAGGCCGCGCGCTCGCCCGCCGAGCCTGCCCGCCTCGCCCGCGCCGGCCCCGACGACGTCGCCCAGCTCTACTACACGAGCGGCACGACCGGCAGGCCCAAGGGTGTGATGCTGACCCACCGCAACGTCCTCGTTCACGCGCTGGGCGCCATCGCCGAGCTGGGTCTCGGCCAGCGCGACACCTGGGGCCACTTCGCGCCGATGTTCCACTTGGCCGACGCCTGGTCGGTGTTCGCGATCACCTGGGTCGGCGGCCGGCACGTCTTCGTGCCGCGCTTCGAGGAGGAGGCCGTCATCGCGGCGATCGAGCGCGACCGGGTGAGCGTGACCAACCTCGTGCCGGCGATGCTCGCGCGGCTCGTGCAGCTCGAAGGCGTGGAGCGCCGCGATCTCTCCAGCATGCGGCTCCTGCTGAGCGGCGGCGCGCCGATCGCTCCCGCGCTGGTGCGCCGCGCGCTGGAGGTGTTTCGCTGCGAGTACGCGCAGACCTACGGGATGACCGAGACCAGTCCCTTCTTGACCCTCGGCCGGCTGTCGGAGCGCCACCGGCGGCTCGAGCCCGAGCAGCGCCTCGCGCTGCAGGCCAAAGCCGGACGGGCGTTCCTCGCGGTCGAGCTCGAGGTGGTCGACGAGGAAAGCTCGCCGGTCGCCCGCGACGGGCGCACGGTCGGGGAGATCCGCGCGCGCGGCGACACGGTGACCCCGGGCTACTGGAACCAGCCGCAGGAGACCGCGTCGGCCTTCCGCGACGGGTGGCTGTGCACCGGCGACCTGGCGAACGTCGACGCCGAGGGCTTCGTCGAGATCGTCGAGCGGCGCAAGGACCTGATCAAGAGCGGCGGCGAGACCGTCTACTCGACCGAGGTCGAGCACGCCCTCGCGGAGCATCCCGCGGTGCTCGAGAGCGCCGTCTTCGGCCGTCCCGACCCGCGCTGGGGCGAGCGCGTGTGCGCGGCGGTCGTCCTGCGCCCCGGCAGCGTCGCGGGGAGCGACGAGCTGGAGTCGTTCTGTCGCACTCGTCTCGCCGGGTTCAAGGTTCCGCGCACGTTCCTGCTCCTGGCGGAGCTGCCGCGGACCGCGTCGGGCAAGGTCCGCAAGCAGGTGTTGCGGCAACTGTGATCGCGAAGCAACGCTCGAGCGCCGTCGCGCGCTCACCGGAGGATGCGGCGGAGACCCGCCGCCGGCGGCGAGCCGGCGCGGCCTTCGCGCTCGCATCGACGTGCGCGGCGCTCGCGCTCGCGAGCTCGGGCTGCGCCGCGCGCGGTCCCGCGGCGGAGGCGCCCCAGTCACCGTACGTGCTCGTGCTCGGCACCGCGCAGGACGGCGGCCTGCCGCAGATCGGCTGCGACGAGCCCGCCTGCCGGGCGGCGCGCGAGGATCCGCGGAATCGGCGCCACGTCGCTTCGCTCTTGCTCGTCGATCCGCGCACGCGGCGGCGCTGGCTCATCGACGCGACTCCCGATCTCGCCGAGCAGGTGGAGCTGGCGCGCGACCACCCGCCAGGGCGGGGAGCTCAGGCCGGCCGACCTCCGCTATTCGAGGGCATCTTCCTGACCCACGCGCACGTGGGACATTACGCGGGTCTGGCGCGCTTCGGCCGCGAGGCCTACGCGGCGGAGCGCCAGCGAGTCTTCGCCTCGCAGCGCATGGCCGATTTCCTCGAAAGCAACGGACCGTGGGACCTGCTGATCAGCCAGGAGCACATCGTGCTGGATCCGCTGGTGCCGGGGCGCGAGGTCGAGCTGGCGCCGGACCTGCGCGTGTTCCCGATCGAGGTCCCCCACCGCGGCGAGCGCTCCGACACGCTCGGCTTCGTCGTGCGCGGGCCGGAGCGCTCGCTGCTCTACATCCCCGACATCGACAAGTGGGAGCGCTGGGATCGGCGCATCGAGGACCTATTCGCCCAGGTCGACGTCGCCCTGCTCGACGGCACCTTCTTCGCCGACGGCGAGATCGCCGGCCGCAGCATGGCCGAGATCCCGCACCCGTTCATCCGCGAGTCGATCGAGCGCTTCCGGCGCCTCCCCGAGGGCGAGCGCCGAAAGATCCTCTTCACGCACCTCAACCACACCAACCCCGCAGCCGACGAGCGCGGCGCCGCGGCGGCCGAGGTGCGCGCGGCGGGGATGGACGTCGCGCGCGACGGGATGGTGATCCCGCTCGGAACGTTCTCGCCCTAGTCGGACTTCGAGGTTGCGCGGGCGCGCGGCGCAGCGGAACATCGCCACCAGGAGCCGACCGCACGTTCGCCTGCGTCCGCCGCTTCGCGATCCGAGCAGGAAACCGAGCTCGGCCCCGGCCCGACTCCCGCCGACGCTCGCCGCCGCGCTGCTGCTGTTCGGCCTCCTCGCGTACCGGACCTCCGAGCCCGAGCGCGACGAACGCGGAGTCGCCGCCCTGCGCTGGCTTTCCGGCACCTGGGCCGGCGACCTGGTCGACTCGACCTACGAGGAGCACTGGAGC